>CBFGWV010000001.1:0-90442 GCA_965652545.1 uncultured Candidatus Competibacteraceae bacterium
CTGGCGGATTTGTTCGAGGACCAACTGGCCTGCGCCGATATCGTCGTGCTGAACAAGCTGGGCGATGTCGACCCGGCCACGGCGGAGGCGGTACGGGACACCGTCCGCCGGCATGTCCCGGCCGAGGTGGCGCTGGTGGATTGCGTCGACGGCACGCTCGACGCGGCCCTGGTCCTGGGGCTCAACCGTGCGGTCGAAACGGTCATCGAGCAGCGCGGCGACGACCACGACCATGACGATCATGAACACGCCCCGGTGGACACCGTGGTGCTGGATGTGCCCGAAACCGATGCCGCCACCTTGGAGCGTGCCGTGCGCAGTGTGCTGGGCGAGGGGGCGATCCTGCGTCTGAAAGGCGTGGTGGCGGTGGAGGGCAAGCCGATGCGGATGATCGTCCAGGGCGTCGGGCGCCGTCTGCAACAGTATTACGACCGCCCCTGGCGGGCCGATGAGCGCCGCAGCGGCCGTCTGGTGGTGCTGGGCTTCGGGCTCGACCCGGCGGTGCTCCAGGCGCGGATGGACGCGGCATTGGCCGTAACGGCCTAGGGGCGGCGGCCGGTGCACCTGCTGCGTACCATCGCCGGCGGCTTCGCCGACGAAGACGGTGTGGCCCGTCTCGACCAGACGCCGGCCGATGTGGTCGTGCTGTCGGCGGCCGATACGGAGCTTGCGCTGCTGGCCGATGCCCGCGACAGCGCCCCGGTCGACGGCCCCGGGCTGCGTCTGGCCAGCTTGTTGCTGCTCAAGAGCCACGGCTCCGTCGATGCCTACCTGGACGAGGTCGTCGAGGGCAGCCGTCTGGTGGTGGTCAGCCTGCTCGGCGGCGCCGGGTATTGGCCGTACGGGCTGGAGCAACTGCGTGCCTGGGCCGCGCGTACCGGTGGGGTGCTGGTGGTCGTGCCCGGCGATGACGACTGGGACGAGGACCTGGCCCGGCAAGGTACCGTGGCCATCGAGGACGCCCGCCGCGTCTGGCGTTACCTGCGTCATGGCGGGCTGTCCAACGCCCGCCATCTGCTGGCCTTTCTCGGCGGGCTCATCGGCCATTATGCGGGGGCGGTGCCGCCGCCCGAGCCCATGCCGCCGCTGGGCCGTTATGTGCCGGGGGAGGGCTTGCTCCCGCTGACCCCACCGCCGCCAAGCCGTCCGGGCGCGTTGGTGGTGTTCTACCGCGCGCATGCTCAGGCCGGTAATACGGCGGTGTTCGAGACGCTGGCCGCCGCCGTGGCCGAGACGGGCCTGGAGCCGCACCTGATCGCCGTCTCGACGCTCAAGGACGCCGCCGCGCTGGCGGCGGTGGCGGCCTACGGCGAGGCGGTCGGCACGGCGGTGGTGCTGAACACCACGGGGTTTTCCATCGGTGCGACGGATGCGCCGCAGACCCGTGCCTTTCCGCTGGATGTACCGGTGCTCCAGGTCATTCTCGCCGCCGGCACCGAGGCCGACTGGCTGGCCGACACCCGCGGCCTGTCGCCGCGCGATGTGGCCATGAACGTCGCCTTGCCCGAGGTGGACGGACGCATCATCACCCGCGCGGTGAGCTTCAAGGGCGAGGTGCGCCGGTCCGAGGCCACACAGCACACGGTTATCGGTTACCGCCCGCACCCGGAGCGCTGCCGCTTCGTTGCCCGCCTGGCCGCGCGCTGGGCGGCGCTGCGCGTAAAGCCCCCGGCGGAGAAACGCATTGCGCTGATACTGGCCAACTACCCGACGCGCGAGGGCCGTATCGGCAATGGGGTGGGGCTGGATACGCCGGCCTCCACCGTGACCATCCTGGCGGCGATGGCTGCCGCCGGCTACCCGGTCAGCGCCGTCCCGGACGATGGCGATGCCCTGATGAGGCGCCTGCTGGGCCGGGTGACCAATGATGCGGACACGCGCGATCTGCGCGCCTGCGAACAAAGCCTTTCCCTGGACGATTACCGGCGCTGGTTCGAGACGTTGCCGGCCGAGAACCGCACCCAGGTGACCGCGCGCTGGGGCGCGGCGGCGGATGACCCGATGGTGCGCGGCGGTCGGATCATGATCGCCGGCGTACGCCTGGGGCAGACCTTCGTCGGCATCCAGCCGGCGCGTGGTTATGACCGCGACCCGGCGGCCAGCTACCACGACCCCGACCTCGTGCCGCCGCACGGCTACCTGGCCGTCTATGCCTGGCTGGCCACGGTCTACGGCGCCGATGCGGTGATCCACGTCGGCAAGCACGGCAACCTGGAGTGGCTGCCGGGCAAGGGCACCGCCCTGTCCGCCGCCTGTTGGCCGGACGCCACTCTCGGCCCCATGCCGCACGTCTACCCGTTCATCGTCAATGACCCGGGCGAGGGCGCCCAGGCCAAGCGGCGCGCCCAGGCGGTCATCATCGACCACCTCACCCCACCGATGACGCGGGCGGAGACCTACGGCGAACTGGCGGACATGGAACGGTTGGCCGACGAGTACGCCGAGAGCTTGGCCATCGACCCCAAGCGCGCAGCGATGGTGCGCACGGAGCTGCTGTCGGCCTTGCAGCGCTCTGGCCTGGCCACCGAGCTGGGGCTGACGGGTGAGGCCGACGATGTCCTGGCACGCCTGGACAACCATTTATGCGAGCTCAAGGAGCGGCAGATTCGCGACGGTCTGCATGTCTTCGGTCAGGCACCGACCGGGCGTCTGGAGCGCGATACGCTGCTGGCCCTGGTGCGTGTCCCGCGCGGGCGGGGGCAGGGCGCGGATGCCGGCTTGCTGCATGCCTTGTGTGCGGACCTGGGGCTGGACGACCTCGACCCGCTGGTGCTCGATGGCGGCGAGGCCTGGAACGGGCCGCGGCCGTCGCCGCTGGGGGCGATCGTCGAGGGGCCGTGGCGCACGAGCGCCGACACCCGCGAGCGGCTGGAGCTGCTGGCGCTGGCGTTGATCGACGGCAGCCACATGTGTGAGCCGAGCTGGCCGGCGAGCCGCGCGGTGCTCGCCGGTTTGGCACAGGACCTGGCGCCGCGGTTGCGCGAGAGCGGCACGGCTGAAACCGCCAACCTGCTGGCGGCGCTGGCCGGGCGCTTCGTCCCGCCGGGCCCCAGCGGCGCTCCCACTCGTGGCCGGCCGGAGGTGCTGCCCACCGGGCGCAATTTCTATTCCGTCGATGTGCGCGCCATCCCCACGCAGACCGCCTGGCGCCTGGGCTTTGCCGCGGCCGATGCGCTCATCGAACGCTACGCTCAGGACCATGGCGAGTACCCGCGGCACATCGCCATGTCCGCCTGGGGCACGGCCACGATGCGTACCGGCGGCGACGACCTGGCACAGGCGCTGGCCTTGCTCGGGGTGCGGCCGGTCTGGCAGGGCGGCAGCAACCGGGTGACGGATTTCGAGATCCTGCCGGTGGAGGCCCTGGGCCGCCCGCGGGTGGACGTCACGCTGCGGGTCTCGGGCTTCTTTCGCGACGCCTTTGCCGGGGTGATCCGCTTGTTCGACCAAGCCGTGCAAGCGGTGGCCGCGCTGGAGGAGCCGGCGGACGACAACCCCGTGCGTGCGCGCGTGCAGGTCGACCAGTCCGCACTGGAGGCCGAAGGCCTGAGCCCCGAGCACGCCCGCCGCCAGGCCGGCTGGCGGGTGTTCGGCTCCAAGCCCGGCAGCTACGGCGCGGGTTTGCAGGGGCTGATCGACGAGCGCAACTGGACCGACCGTGCGGACCTGGCCCGCGCCTATATGAACTGGAGCGCCTACGCCTACGGGGCGGACGACCACGGCGCGCCGGCCATGGGTGCCCTGACCCAGCGGCTGCGCCACACCCAGGCGGTGCTGCACAACCAGGATAACCGCGAACACGATGTGCTCGACTCGGACGATTACTACCAGTTTCACGGTGGCTTGATTGCCGCCAGCGAGACCGTGCAAGGACGTTCGGTGGCGGCCTACCACGGCGATCACGCCAACCCGGCGGCCCCGCGGGTGCGGCCGTTGAAGGACGAGATCGCCGCGGTCGTCCGCGCCCGCGCCGTCAACCCCAAGTGGATCGCCGGCATGAAACGCCACGGCTACAAAGGCGCGTTCGAGCTGGCGGCCACCGTGGATTACCTGTTCGCCTTCGATGCGGCCACCGGACTCGTGGAGGACCACCAGTACGCCATGGTTACCGACGCCTACCTGCTTGAGCCGGATACCCGGCAGTTCCTGTCCGACCACAACCCGGCGGCCTTGCGTGAGATGGCCGAGCGTCTGGTCGAGGCCATGCAGCGCGGTCTGTGGGCCGAGCCGGGCGAGTACCGCGATGCGGTGACCGGGGTGCTGCTGGCGGCCGAGGCCGGGCTGGAAAGCGGCGATACACCGCTGGAGGGACGGGCATGAACCGTGCGATCTACCCATTCGCCGCTATCGTCGGCCAAACCCCGGTCCTGACCGCCTTGACCCTGGCGGCGGTCGACCCGCAGTTGGGTGGGGTGCTCATCCAGGGCCCCCGCGGCATGGCCAAGTCCACTGCCGCCCGCGCCCTGGCCGACCTGCTGCCGCAGGCCCCGTTCGTCACCCTGCCGCTGGGCGCCAGCGACGAGCGCATCGTCGGCAGCCTGGATCTGGAAAAAGTGCTGGCGGACGGCTCGGTCAGCTTCCGCCCCGGTTTGCTGGCGCAGGCGCACGAAGGGGTGTTGTACATCGACGAGGTCAACCTGCTGGCCGATGCACTGGTGGACGTGGTGCTGGATGTCGCCGCCAGCGGGGTCAACGTGGTTGAGCGCGATGCGGTTTCGCACCGCCACCCGGCGCGCTTTGTCCTGGTGGGCACAATGAACCCTGAGGAGGGCGAGCTGCGACCGCAGTTGCTCGACCGGTTCGGTCTGTGTGTGATGATCGACGGCGCCTTGGATGCCGACACCCGCCAGCAGATCGTCCAGCGGCGCATGGCCTTCGACCTCGACCCGGTGGGCTTCCGCGGCTTGTGGGACGCCGCGCAAAGCCAATTGCGCGCCCGCATCGTCGATGCCCGCGAGCGACTTGCGGCGGTGCATGTGGGTGAGGCGCTGCGTCGCCAGGTGGCCGAAACCTGCGCCGCGGCGGGCGCCGATGGTGTCCGTGGCGACCTCAGCCTGCTGCGGGCCGCGCGGGCGTACGCCGCCTGGGCAGGGCGCGGGGCAGTGGACGGCGCCGACATCGACGCCGTGGTCGAACTGGCGCTGTGCCATCGCCGCCGACACCCCGCTGCCGATAGCCCGCCACGGCAATCGCCACCCCCGCCGCAGTCCGGTGCGGCCCAGGACGGCGGCAATGGCCACTGGGGTGAACTGCCACCGGTCGCGGTTGCGCCCGTGGGCGCGCATGCTGCGGTGGACACGGCAAAAAAAGCCTGGCCCGTCGCGTGAGCGCGGCGGGGGTGGCGGGGCGGAGCGTGGAGGCCGGCAACGGGTGGCGGGGGCGTGTCGGGAGCCTGCCGACGACCCGCATTGATTGGCCGGCCACATTACGCAGCGGTCGGCCGCGCACGCTGGATGATCTGGCGCGCCACCGCCGTCGCGACACCCGAGCGCGGCTGTGGGTGGTGGTGCTGGATACCTCGGCCTCCATGCTGCGCGGTGGTGCGCTGGCCCGGGCCAAGGGGGCGTTAGCGGGTTTGTTCGACCGATTGCGCCGAGCCGGCGACCGCGTGACCTTGATCCGCTTCGGTGCCGGCGGGGTGGAAGCCCTCGTCGATGCCCAGCGGCCGGTGCCGCGGCTGCGGGCGCGGGTCGACGCGTTGCCCGCCGGCGGCGGCACGCCGCTGGCGCAGGCACTGCTCGCGGCCAGCCGCGAACTGGCCGTTGCCCGCGATGGTGCAGGGCCGCTGGTCGTGTTTACCGACGGTCGCCATCTGGACACCGTCGCCCCGCTACCCAATGGTATCGAAGGTTGGGTGGTGGATTGCGAGTCCGGGCCGGTGCGACTCGGTCGTGCCGGCGTGCTGGGGCGGCAATTGGGCCTGCCGTGTGTCGCCCTGACGGGGGAAGAGCGGGACAGCGTGGTGGCGGCCGGCTGATGGTGGCGTTCCGCGCAGGTTCTCCCCCTCTCCCCAACCCCTCTCCCGCGAGGGGCGAGGGGCTTGCTTCGACCAGCGACGGCAAGATGTCTGCTTCTTCAACGCCGTTGCGACGGCGCGCTCCCCTCCCCCCCTCGCGGGGGAGGGGCCGGGGGAGAGGGGGAAAACTTACCCGCAGGCACCGCAGTGGTGCTTGGCCCAGCCCTCGCCCAGCCCCCAACTGACTGAATGTTTCCTATCCCAACCACTTAGGAGTAAGCCCATGGACGCAACCGACCACAAACGCTTCGCCGAGCGCCGCAACGCCGGCTATGAAGCCAAGCAGGCCAAGGCCACCGTGGAAAAAGGCCTGGTCATCGTCAACACCGGCACCGGCAAAGGCAAGTCCACGGCGGCCTTCGGCATGGGCCTGCGCACCGTCGGTCATGGCAAGCGTCTGGGCGTGGTGCAGTTCATCAAGGGTGCGATGCACACGGCCGAACGCGACGTGTTCAACCGCCTGGACGGCGTCGAGTGGCACACCGTCGGCGAGGGCTTCACCTGGAAGACTCAGGATCGCGACCGTGACGTCGCCGTGGCCCAAAAAGGTTGGACCGAGGCCGCCCGCATGCTGGCCGATCCCGATGTCGCCATGGTTATCCTCGATGAGATCAACGTCATTCTCAAATACGACTACCTGGACGAGAAAACCGTGCTGGACGCCATCGCCAGCCGCCCGCCCATGCAGCATGTCGTGCTGACCGGCCGCCACGCCTCCGACGCCGTGCTGGAGAGGGCCGACCTCGTCAGCGACATTCGCCCGATCAAGCACCCATACAAAGACCAGGGCGTGAAAGCCCAGGCCGGCGTGGAGTTCTGACATGACCGAGGTGGTCATCCACGTGTGCCGCACCTGCACCGACACCACCACCCCCGGTGAGGCCGGCAAAGGCGGTGGCGTGCGCCTGTTGGCCGCCTTGAACGAGGCCACCGCCGGCGACCCCGGCATCACCACCCGCGCCGTCAATTGCCTCATGGCCTGCACCACCGGCTGCAACATCGCCATTGCCGCCCAGGGCAAGATGCAATACGTGCTCGGCAACTGGGCGGCCGACGGCAACAGCGTGGATGGCATCCTCGGCTACGTGCACTTGTACCGCCAGACTGCCGACGGCGTCGTTCCCTACCGGCAATGGCCCGATGCCGTCAAAGGGCGCTTCATCGCCCGCGTGCCGCCCGTGGACGCGGGTGCGTTCTGATGACCCGCACGTTGATGATCCAGGGCTGCACCTCCGACGCCGGCAAGAGCACCGTCGTCGCCGGCCTGTGCCGGCTGCTGGCGCGGCAAGGCGTCTCCGTCGTCCCGTTCAAGCCGCAGAACATGGCCAACAACTCCGCGGTCACCGCCGATGGCGGTGAGATCGGTCGCGCCCAGGCCCTTCAGGCACTGGCTTGCGGGCTTGAGCCGCATACCGACATGAACCCGGTGCTGCTCAAACCCATGACCGACCGCGGCTGCCAGGTCGTCATCAACGGTCAGGTCGCCTTCAACACCGACGCCCGCGGCTATCAGAACTACAAACACATCGCCATGGAGGCCGTGCTCGCTGCTTACCATCGCCTGTGCGCCCGCTATGACGTCGTCCTCGTCGAAGGCGCCGGCAGCCCGGCCGAGGTCAACCTGCGCGCTCGCGATATCGCCAACATGGGCTTCGCCGAAGCCGTCGACTGCCCCGTGTGGCTGGTCGCCGACATCGACCGCGGCGGTGTCTTCGCCCACTTGGTCGGCACCATGGCCTGCCTCTCGGCCAGTGAACAGGCGCGCATCCAAGGCTTTCTCATCAACCGCTTCCGCGGTGACCCGGCGTTGCTGGAAAACGGCTTCGACTGGCTGCGCGAAAAGACTGGAAAACCCGTCCTCGGCGTCCTGCCATATCTGACCGACTGGCACCTCGATGCCGAAGACTCCGTCGTCCTGCAAAACCCCATCCGCCCCGAAAGCGGCGACGGGCGGCTCAACGTCGTCGTGCCCGTCCTGCCGAGCATCGCCAACCACACCGACCTCGACCCCCTGGCCGCCCACCCCCAGGTGGCCCTGCACTGGATCCGCCGCGGCCAGACTCCACCACCGGCCGACTTGGTCGTCCTGCCTGGCAGCAAGGCCGTACGCGCCGACTGGGCCGCCCTCGAAGCCGCCGGCTGGCGCGACTACCTCCAGCGCCACCTGCGCTACGGCGGCCGCATCATCGGTATCTGTGGCGGTTATCAGATGCTCGGTCGCGAGCTCATCGACGACCAAGGCATTGAAGGCGAACCCGGCACCAGCCAAGGACTTGGCGCCTTGGCCGTCAGTACCCGCCTGACAGCAAAAAAGGCCTTGCACCGCGTCGACGGCCACCTCGCCATCGCCGATGCCGAGGTCAGCGGCTACGAGATTCACATGGGCATCAGCGAAGGCCCCGACTGCCTTCGCCCAGCCATCCTCGGTCCCCGTGGCGCGGACGGCGCCATCAGTGCCGACGGCCAGGTCCTGGGTACCTACTGGCACGGCCTGTTCGACCACCCCGCCGCCCGCGACGCCTTGCTGGCCTGGGCCGGCCTCGACGTCAAGCCCGCACCCGACCACCGCGCAAGGCGTCTGGAACACCTCGACCGGCTGGCCGATATGCTCCAGGCCCATCTGGTCCCCGACAGTGGCTTCCCGATGGGTGTCGCTTGCGCTCGACCCATCCTACATCCTTAGGTCCGAGCCACCCCGAAAGGTGAGCCCGGCGTGTCCCGGCCCTACCGCACCGACCGTCGGCCGCATGGATGCGGCCGCAGGAGGGTGCCTGGCCTCGGCGTCCGTCGCGAGGGACGTCGGGGGCGAGACGGGTTCATTGATCGCTCGCGGAAGATAGCCCAGCTATCTGACAAGGGGGATCGATGAACCTGGCCGGCCCCGGCTTTCCGCAGCAGGACAGACCGAGGCCAGGCACCCTCCTTGCCCACACGGACGTGTTCACGGCGAGTCGGAGCGGTAGGGCCGGGACACGCCGGGCGGGAGATGTGCGCCAAGCCCGTTCTCAGCTCCAGTCCCACCTTCGGCACTACCTAAGCCGCCGGCCGGTCCGGCTTCTCGCTCATGCACATGATGCTCACCAGCGCCACTGCCGTCTGTACCGTGTTCGCGGAATGTTCGGCGAACACCTCGCTTTGGACGATGGACAACGTCCGCCCCGAGCGCAACACCCGCGCCCGCGCCACGAAGCGCTCCCCCTTGGCCGGGGCCAACAGATTGATTTTAAACTCGGAAGTCAGCGGGCTAGACCCCGCTGGCATCAAACTGAATGCCGCATAACCTGCAGCGGTGTCCGCAAGCGTTCCGGTTATACCGCCGTGCAGATATCCGTGTTGCTGGCAAAAGTTATTGTCATATGGCAATTCGATCTCGCAGTACCCAGGCTCGACAGTTATGATTCGAGCGTCGAGGGTACGCATGAGCGACTGTCTGGCGAAACTGTCAAGCACTTTTTGGCGAAAGTGCGGATCGCGGGGCATCGTTGTAGGCATCGCAGGTCTCGACTACGGACCAAAAGTCCGGTGCACCAAACACATAGGCCCACCCGCCAAAAATACGGGGGCGTATGTGACTAACTCTAACTAAATATCCAAGGGAAACGCCATGAAAGTTGTCGAAGAGCAAAAACCGATACGAATGAACAGACAAACCTGGATCCAGGCCGCCTTCGACGCTTTGGCGGAGACAGGCATCGAAGGCGTACGGGTTGAAGTCCTGGCCAAGCGGATGGAAGTCACCAAAGGTGGATTCTATTGGCACTTCCGTGACCGTCCGGAACTGCTCGACGTCGTCCTGGAAACCTGGAAGACCGGCCGAATCGAAACCATCACCGAGCACGCCTCCTCGGCGGGTGCCGGCCCGCGGGCAACCCTGGAACGGCTGCTCGAAAAATACGTCGGCCACACCAATCCCCACGGCACAGCGATCGAGCTGGCCATCCGCAACTGGGCCCAACGTGACGATGGCGCCGCCCGTGCCGTCGCCGAGGTCGACGCCGTGCGTCTGTCGCGAGTCGCCGATCTATACCGGGAAATGGGCTTGAACGGCACCGCTGCGCACGCGCGCGCCTACCTGTTCTATTCCTATGTGTTCGGCCAGAGCCTGCTGGTGGTGGAAGGTGCCGATCCCGATCTTCGGGCTACGCGCAAGCGCTGCCTGCAATGGCTGATCGACGGCGACGCCTGAGCGTCTTCAGGATGCGCTGCGAGAGGGATGATCGCAGCGCATGGAAACGGGGTGGGACACTAGCCCAGCGCGCGGCAGGCGGTGCTGGCGTCGGCGATGTAAGCGATCACCCGCTGATCGACGCCACTGCCGGTGAGCTGCGCGCGAATGCCCTCGATGAAATCGCAGGACGTTGTCGTCGGCTCGCCACGCTGGCTGGCTGCCTCGGCTTTCTTGTACTGGTCGTAGACCAGTTGAGCGAACTCCTGCCCATCGCCCGACAGCTCGGGTGCCTCCAATGCGAAGGCGGGATTCAGGGCAGACAAGAACAGCGAAACGAACAGCGCAAGGCGTGACATTGAAGCCGACTCCACGGAATTGACCCGTGAGCCTCGCAGCATCGGCATGCTTCCGCAATCGCCGTAGGGACCAACTCGCCGCTGGATGCGACGAGTGGTCTTTTTACAACGATTCAACAAGCCATTGATGATCAGCCGCGGCCAATGCGTTCTCTGGCCATCTGATCCGCGACCGCACTGGTGGGGCGGTTCTCGCCTTCGGCACGCTGGAATATGACCTCCAGGTTCTCGCCGATCCGCTCCACGTGCTGGATCAGCCGCTCGCGGTCGAACCCGCTGCGCTCGTAATAGACATCGATCAGCCCACCGGCATTGATCACATAATCCGGGGCGAACAATACACCTCGATCATGCAGCAGCTGGCCGTGACGATCCTCCGCAAGCTGGTTGTTGGCCGCACCGGCGACGATGCCCGCCTTTATCATGGACAAGGTCTCGTCATTGATGATGGCCCCCAGCGCACACGGGGCGAGTACGTCCACATCTAACCCCAGCACCGTGTCCGCCGGTACCACAGTGGCACCCAGCGACCCGGCCGCCTCGGCGTTGGCCGCCCAGACGTCGGCTGCCCAGACCTGGGCACCGGCACCGACCAGTTGCTTGATCAGATGCTGGCCGACGTGGCCTGCGCCTTGCACCGCCACCCGCACGCCGGCCAGGTCGTTCCTGCCCAGGCGGTGCTTCACCGCCGCTTTGATACCGACGAACACGCCATGGGCGGTGGCTGGCGAGGGGTCGCCGCTGCGGGTGGTACCGTCGGCGGCGGCCTTGTCGGTGATGCCCGAGACATGTGCGGTGCGCTCGGCGATCAGGCGCATGTCTTCGACGCCGGTGCCGGAATCCTCGGCGATGATGTAACGCCCGTGCAGCCGCTCGACCAAATCACCCATCGCATGCATCAACGCGGGCGACTTGCCCGTGTGCGGGTCGCCGATGATGACCGACTTGCCACCGCCCAGAGGCAGTTCGGCGATCGCGGCCTTGTAGCTCATGCCGCGCGCCAGGCGCAGCACATCAGTGAGGGCCGCGCCGCTGTTGGCGTAGGCGTACATGCGGCACCCGCCCAGGGAGGGGCCCAGTGAAGTGTCGTGAATGGCGATGATGGCCGACAGGCCGCTGTGGCGGTCGCGGCCGAATACGACGTGCTCATGGTCGTCGAACGACGGGTGGTCGAATACGCTCATTCCAAGTCTCCTTCTCTACATTGTGGCGGCGGAGGATCACCCCGGTCCGCGCGTCTTGCGCAACCGGCCCGGTGTGGGCCGGTGCGCGTATGGGTGCGATCTCAGGCCGCCTGGGCGGGGCGCGGCGGGTTGCGGAACAACGCCAGCAGTTCCGTCTCGCGTGCCTTGGCGGCCTTCACGTTGGCATCCTTGACCGGTCCGAAGCCGCGCATGGCCAGAGGCAGGGCGGCCCATTCGGCGGCCGTGTCGACGTTGTGACCGTTGAGTTCGCGCAGTATCTCGTCCAGACGGGCCTCGTAATCGGCGATCAAGCCGCGCTCCATACGCCGCTCGGCGGTGTAGCCGAACACATCCAGCGCCGTGCCGCGCCAACGCTTCATGCGCGCAAGTACCCGCATGACCGGTAGGATCCACGGGCCGAAGGTCCGCTTCTTGGGCCGGCCGGAGTTCGGGTCGATCCGAGAGATCAGCGGCGGCGCGAGATGGAACTTGAGCCGATAGTCACCCTGGAACTGCCCCTCCACCTGGCGCTGGAAGCTGCCGTCGGTGAACAGCCGGGCCACCTCGTACTCGTCCTTGTAGGACAGGAGCTTGAAGTATGCCTGCGCCACCGCATCGACCAGCCGCTCGCCCGCCGGGCCCAGTGGCTTGGCGGCCTTGGCGGTCGCTTCCACGCGCTGGCGATAGCGGTCGGCCAAGGCCTGGTCTTGATACCCGACCAGGAAGGCGGCGCGTCGCTCGATGCGCTCCTGCAGGGTTTCCGGCTTGGGTTCCTCGGCCGCCAATGCCGCATGTCGGAGCACGGCGTCGAGGTCCTCGGCCGCATAGCGCCCCCACTGGAAGGCTTGCTGATTGGCCGCCACGGCCACGCCGTTCAGCCGCATGGCTTCCAACAAGGCCTCGTCCGACAAGGGGATGAGGCCTTTCTGCCAGGCAAAGCCCAGCACCATGGGGTTGGAGTAGATGGCATCCCCCAGCAGGCGGGTGGCCAGTTCGGTGGCATCGAAGCCGTAGGTATGTTTGCCGGTGGCGTCGCGCACCGTCTCCAGCATGGCCTGACCGGGGAATTTCATATCCGGGTTGCGGGTGAAGCCTGCCGGCATAGACGCATGGGTGTTGACCACCGCGTAGCTGTGCTCGGCATCCAGCTTGGCCAGTGCGTCGAAGCTGGCGGCCACGACCAGATCGCAGCCCAGCAGGACGCGGGCATTACCGGCGGTGATGCGCACCGCGTGAATGGCCTCGGGCTCGCGGGCGATGCGCACATGGCTGACCACCGCGCCGTACTTCTGCGCCAGTCCGGTCATATCGAGCACCGACACGCCCTTGCTTTCCAGGTGCGAGGCCATGCCCAGCAGGGCGCCCACCGTGACCACGCCGGTGCCGCCGACGCCGGTGATGACCAGGTCGTACGGCGCATCCAGCGCCGGTTGGGCAGGCGTCGGCAGGGTCGGAATCGCGCTCGCGTCGATACCGCTGGAGCGCTTCAGATCGCCGCCTTCGACGGTCACGAAGCTTGGGCAGAAGCCCTTGATGCAGGAGAAATCCTTGTTGCACGAGGATTGGTCGATGGCGCGCTTGCGCCCCAGCGGCGTCTCGACGGGAATGATCGACAAGCAGTTGGACTGCACGCTGCAGTCGCCGCAACCTTCGCACACAGAGGTATTGATGAAGGGACGGACCTTGGGGTCGACCATCTTGCCGCGCTTGCGCCGGCGCCGCTTCTCGGTGGCGCAGACCTGATCGTAGATGATGACCGAGGTGCCCTTGACCTCGCGCAAGGCCTTCTGGACCGTATCCAGCTCGTCGCGGTGGTGAAAACTCACGCCCTTGGCGAACTGGTGTTCGTGACCCTTGTACTTCTGCGGCTCGTCGCTGACCACCGCCAGGCGGCGCACACCCTCGCCATACAACTGGTGAGAGATCTGCGGCACGCTCAATTGGCCCTCCACCGGCTGGCCGCCGGTCATGGCCACCGCGTCGTTGTAGAGCAGCTTGTAGGTGATGTTCACACCCGAGGCGAGGGCGGCACGGATCGCCAGCAGACCGGAGTGGAAGTACGTTCCATCCCCCAGGTTGGCGAACACATGCTGGGTTTCGGTGAACGGGGCCTGGCCGATCCACGGCACGCCTTCACCGCCCATCTGGGTGAAGGTCTCGGTGTTGCGGTCCATCCAGGTCACCATGTAGTGGCAACCGATACCGGCCATGGCGCGGCTGCCCTCGGGCACGCGGGTGGAGGTGTTGTGTGGGCAGCCGGAGCAGAAATGCGGTACGCGCTCGATCACCTCGCGCGGCTGCGACAGGGCACGCTCCTTGGCATCGAGAAAGGCCAGGCGCTTCTCCATGTGCTCGCTCTGATAGAAGCGGCGGATGCGCGCGGCGATGACGCGTGCGATGCGCGCCGGGGTCAGCTCGCCGGTGGAGGGCAGGATCCACTCGCGCTGTTCGTCGAACTTTCCGATCACCCGTGGCCGCACGTCCTCGCGCCAGTTGTAGAGCTGCTCCTTGAGCTGGTTCTCGATGACCGCGCGCTTCTCCTCGACGACGAGGATCTCCTCCAGCCCCTCGGCAAAGTGGCGCACGCCTTCGCGCTCCAGCGGCCAGCTCATGCCGACCTTGTACACCCGCAGGCCGATGCGGGCGGCTTCGTTGGCATCGATGTGCAGGTCATCCAGGGCCTGCATCACGTCCAGGTATGACTTGCCTGTGGTGACGATGCCCAGCCGCGGCTGCGGCGAGTCCACCACGATGTGGTTGAGCTTGTTGGCACGGGCGAAGGCCAGGGCGGCATAGAGCTTGTACTTCTGCAGCCGCAGTTCCTGCTCCAGAGGCTTATCCGGCCAGCGGATGTGAAGACCGTCGGGGGGCAGCTCGAAGTCTTCCGGCAGGACGATGCGCACCCGCTGCGGGTCGACGTGCACCGAGGCCGAGGAGTCCACCGTCTCGGCGATGGTCTTGAAGCCGATCCACAAACCGCTGTAGCGCGACAGCTCCCAGCCGAAAATGCCCAGGTCGAGAATTTCCTGCACACCGGCGGGGTTGAGCACCGGCATCTGCGCGTCCATGAACGCGTATTCGCTCTGGTGGGGCAGGGTGGAGGATTTGCATGCATGGTCGTCGCCGGCCACGGCCAGCACGCCGCCGAAACGGGACGTCCCCGCGGCGTTGGCGTGCTTGAACACATCACCGGTGCGGTCCACGCCGGGGCCTTTGCCGTACCACAGCCCGAACACGCCATCGCGTGTGGCGCCGCGGAAGAGGTTCACTTGCTGGCTGCCCCATACGGCGGTGGCGCCCAGGTCCTCGTTGATGCCCGGCTGGAAATGAATATGGTGGGTTTTTAGGTGGTCGCGGGCCTTCCACAAGGCCTGGTCGAAACCGCCCAGGGGGGAGCCGCGATAGCCGGAGACGAAGCCGGCGGTGTTCAGCCCGGCCAGCGCATCGCGCTGGCGCTGCATCATCAGCAGACGGACAAGGGCCTGCGTGCCGGTCAGGAAAACCCTGCCGGAGTCCAACGCGTATTTATCGTCCAGAGAAACGTGTACGAGTGCAGTCATGGATCAACCTCCCGGTGAGACGGATGCGAAGCCGATGGGTAAGCGTGGCCGCGACGGCTAGAGCCTGGGCAACGGGGCGGCGTTCGAACGGGGAGGTGGTCGGCGCAAAGACGCGCCTTGAACTTGAATCGACATCTTCTCGTCCTCCGGGGCTGGGGTGACCGCCCTTAGGTTTATATGCTCTGTGCTCTTTTGGAGCTTAGTGTCTAGACCGCAAAGCGCAGGCGAAGGTTGCAATCGCGAGGCTGCGCGCCGGCAGACGCGCGCAAGTCTCCCCGCAGGATGCAGCGGCGTCAAGTGGGGGCCGCAGGCCTCAGGTGCCCCAACCCGCCCACCGGCTCGGCCGAAGGCTCACCGTGGTGGCCGGTCGAGGCGAGATTGATGACATATTGCCGATCCGTTTCCTGGCATTTTTCGGCGCTTTTCCGGCCTGTTTCGTCGCTGTACAGGCAGTCATTGGGGCAGTAGCGTCGTTTGGCGCCACCATAAAAACCAAAAAGGGGTTTTACCCGATGCCTGTTTGCATGCTCGAGAATGCCTGTCGAACTCAAATCCAGCGATTGCGCATTGGCATGATGCCATGCCTGCTTCTGTTGCTTTCACTTTTTCTGTTCGGTGTTGCTCACGCCGATCCATCGGTTATCCCGGGTGCGGCGAAGCCTGCACACGTCGAACCGGTATTGCGGTTCAGCGACATCGTTTCCGGGCCGAGTATCGGGTTGGGGGACGGCTTGGGCGATGGTGCCGTCGTTACCGTGTGGGGCCAGGGTCTCGGTGCCATGCAAGGACCCAATCGGGTTTATTTCACCGACGCGGCGGGTAACAAGCGGGCCGCCGCGCATGTCTATTATTGGAAAAATGCTGACGGCTTAGCCCCGGGCGGTCCCGCGAACCTGTACAAGTCGCACAGGATGCAGGAGATCGCGTTCTCGATCCCTGAAAGCGCTGAAGGTAGCGGCACGATCACGGTAGAAGTCGATGGCGTCGAATCGAATGCGCTGTCGTTCACTGTCCGCTCCGGTCGGGTTCTTTGGGTTGCTCCTTCGGGAAGCAATGCGAATCCGTGCACTTTCGACAGCCCCTGTGCCTTCGTCAATGGCAACATTGCATCCGGGTCCACCGGTGGGCTCGGCGACGGGCGGTTGCTGCCGGGTGATATCGTCTACAGCCGCGGCGTGGCCGAGCCTGAGTTCTCCGGCGGCGGCATTTCCGCCGGCATGTTCCTGCGCAGCCTGGCGGGGACGGCGGCCAACCCGATCGCCATCGTGGCCTACCCCGGTGAGCAATCGACGGTCGTCGCAGGTACCTACGGCGTCAATCCGTACTACTCAAGTGCCATTGTAGTCTCCAAGTACCATATTAGCGTTGGCCAATACGACGACCCGATCATTCCCATTGGCGCCGGATCGCCTCACAAGTCGAACTTCCATATTCGCGCATCCCGCCATGGACGGGCGGTGGGTAATCTGTTCGATGAGAACGACGGGAAGTGCTTCAATGGGACGTCCGGCGCTATAGAATCCGGCGGTGAAGGCGGTTCGGACTACAAGGCCTACGGAAACCATTTCTACGACTTGGGTTGCGATACGACATCGCATTTTCAACATACGACTTACATGTCGGTCAGGAATCCGTTGTCGAATACGACGGCCTGGGATTTTTCCTACAACCACCTGGAAAACAACAAGGCGAAGTACGGCATCCATTTTTATGATGAATCGTACAGCGGTGATTGCGGCCTGTTAACCGGTACGTTGAAAGTCAACAACAATATCATTGTCAACCAGAAGGGTGCGGGCATACACATCAAGACCGTGGATCGATCCAGTCCCCTGAATCCCTGCTGGTCGGCCGACGTGGAGGTCAAAGGGAACATCCTGGTGAATGTCGGCTTGGGGCCGGTGGCGGAGCTGAACAACGGCACGGCACCGCAGGGCATCGACGTCGGTGGTCACATGACGCCCGCGACCGTGGTCGTCGAGGACAACCTGCTTTATGGTTACGCCGACGAATCCGGTCTGGAGCACGGCACCGGCATTGGCATCCGCCTGGGTTTCCGTTTCAACCAGCCGAAGATCGTGCTCAGAAACAACGTCTTCTGGAACGACAGGGACTTGCCCTGGCTGGAGTTGGGGAACAACACCGGCAACCTGATCGCGGACGCCAACCTGTTCCACAACACCGCAGGCAACATCCAGGCCGTGGTGCCCACGTGGCCGAATACCCTCGTGGCTGATCCGGGGCTGACGGTGACCGATGGGTTCGTCGAGGTGGCGGGCGATTCACCCCTGCTCGACAGCGGCGCGGACACCGGAAACGACCTGGGTATCTACGGTGGCGACGGGGCGGTGTCCAACAACATCGGGCCTATCGAAGTGCAAGGCGGTGCGGTAGTGGCGCCGACACTCGTCAGCCACACGCAGTACTACGATGAGTCACCTGTCATCACGCTCAGCGGCGGGTCGTCAGAACGTGATCGCGTGCTCATCGTCTGGTCCTCGGCCGGTGGGGACGGCGGTCATCCGGGGGCGATCACCCTCGGTGGCGGAGCGGCATCCATCGTTCTCGAAGACGCACCCTCCGGCGGTACCGAAAACCCGGTGACGATTGCGCAGATGCGCAATCCGGGGGCAGGCGAGTATGCCCTGAACGCCAGGGCAATCGACGGGTACATCTCGGGCACCAAAGTCGTTTGGGACGTGTACGAGTTCTCGGGCGCCGGGGTGGCCGATAACGGTGTCGTCGTCCGTCAGTCCGGCATCAGGGCATCGCCGTTCAGCATCCACGCCGCGGCGAATGCCGCTGCGGGCGACATGATCGTCGTCGTCGGCAACGCGGCCGATACGGCGATGAACGAATCGGCGGCCGTCAGCAACGATGCGGAAATGAGCGCATGGGTCAGCGCGTTCAGAACCCACCCGGTCGGCTCCTCGCATGTCTACGGCTCCGGCTACAAGGTGGCCTCGGTTGACAACGAGCCCGTCACGCTGACATTCAGCGATGCCGGTCGCAGCGGGGGCTCGACCGACCGGGCGAATATGCTGATCGTCCGGATTCCGGTCCGCTAAAACCGAAGAACCCTTTCGATGACGATGCCAAGGCACTCCGCTCTGCGAGTCGGGGAATGCCGCGACGTCGCTCGACGTCCTGCCTCGCCGGCTGTAGGAATAACACCTTGATATTCATACCGTTCAGATTCGACATTGCCTTGTATCGCCTGCCGATCGTGACGGTGCTCGTGTGTATCGTTTGTTTGCTCGTCTACGCCGGGCAGTTCTTCAATGACCGCGTGTACGAGACCAATACCCGGCGCTTTTGCTCGAACATCGGCTCGACGGTCGAGCGCATGATGTTGCGGAAAGTCCTTCACACCACTGAACGGGAGGCATGCGAGGAATTGGTGGTGAGCATCAGCCTGGCGGTGAACCAGGCTGCCACAATTGACGAGTTTGTCGCGAACAGCCAGCCCTTCGCCGGCTACTCCGAGCAGGACAGCAAGGACTACACCCGGCTGCTGATACAGCGCATGTACGATGACTACCGTGCAGCCGTCCCGCCACTGCGGACAAAAGAGCTGTGGTATCACCCGCATACCTGGGACCCGTGGACGATGCTGACCGCATCGTTTGCCCACGCCAGTTGGGGTCATGTCATCGGCAACCTGCTTTTCTTCTTCGCCTTTGCAGCGGCGGTCGAGATGTTCGTCGGCCACTTGATATTTCTTGCGATCATTCTGGCGATGGCGTTCGGCACCGGAGTCACGTACTCAATGGCCATGATCAACATCGCCGATGCCAAGCCGACCGTGGGCTTATCGGGCATCGTCATGGGCATGATGGCGCTGTTCACGTACTTTTTGCCCAGCGGCACGATTCGGTGTTTTTATTGGTTTCTCATCAAGGTGGGGACGGTGAGCATCCCGGCGTGGATGCTCACGCTTTGGTTCGTGGGTTTCGATACGTATCAACTGTTCGCGCAGGAGGACCAGTCGGGTATCAACCTCATCTACCACGTCAGCGGCGCAGCCATCGGCTTCGCGATAGGTCTGGTGTTTTTGCGCGAGCTACGACGTGACCTGCCCGCGCGTATCGTCTGAAACGATGCGCCCGCCTTGGCCATACAAGCCATGGGCATGCCAGTTTCGACTGTGCGGGCTGCTGCAAAATCTCGCGGACAACGCTTCGCGGGGTGTCACTGGTTGCCGCGCAATGACACCAGCGTTTGCCCGAGCAGCTCTAGATCCTTGTCCCGCGACAGCCGATGATCACCGTCTTTGATCAGGGTCAGGCGCACGTCGGCCGCGGCCAGCCGGTCGGTCAGCGTGAGGCTGCGCTGCCAGGGAATGTCCGGGTCTTGTTGCCCGTGCAACAGACGAACGGGCATGGTCAGCGGAAGGCTCTGGCGCAGCAGAAGGTGCTGACGGGCATCGTCGATGAGCGCCTTGGTGATGGTGTAGGGCGATTCGCTGTAGTCGCTGGGCTGGGTGATGCGCCCGTCGCGCTCCAGTGCCGCACGCTCGTCGGCCGAAAAGGCCGGCAGCATCAGGTCTTCGGTGAAATCCGGCGCCGCGGCGATACCCACCAGTGCGGCAATGCGCTCCGGCCGGGCCAGTGCGGCCAGCAGCATGATCCAGCCGCCCATGGATGAGCCGACCAGGATCTGCGGTCCCTGGGTGAGGGCGTCGATGATACCGATGGCATCGTCCGTCCAGCGGCCGATGGTGCCGTGTTCGAAGCGCCCGTCGGAGGCCCCGTGACCGAAGTAGTCGAAGCGCAGGTAGGCCCACCCGCGTTGCGCACACCAAGCCTCGAGAAACCGTGCTTTGGTGCCGGACATGTCGGACATGAAGCCACCCAGGAAGACCACCCCCGGACCACTGCCGGCGCGTTGGTGATATGCCAGCGAGTGACCGGCCGGATGCCGGAACACCGCCGGTTCACTCATGCGGTACGCGTTCCATGGGGTCGGGTTGGGTGCGCATGCGACGGGTCGCCTCCAACAAGCGCTGGCGGCCGAGCAATAGGCTCAACCGGCTGCCGCCGCTTTGTCGCCAGAGCACCCCGGCCCGTACGCCGGCCAGGAGCACCGCGCGAATGCGCTCGGCGATGGCTTCTTTCTGCAGAAAATCCGACTCGCCCTTGACCATGATGCGCGGACTCATGGGGCTGATCTGCTCGCGATAGATCGTGGCGATGTCGCTCACGGTCTGCGGGTGGTCGAGCGGTGTGGTCTCCAGGCGCGGTTCGATGGCCTTCAGGGCCTGGCCCAGGCGCTGGATACGGGTGGTGTCGGCCAGCAGCTTGCCGCCCAGGGCGATCAGGCCGACGACGTATCGCGTGGCTTCGAGGTTGGACGGTTTGGCCAGTTCCTGCTCGGACAACCGCAGCCCCGCGGACAGCCCGGTGAGGCGCCCGCCGTATACTGCCAGGGTGTCGGGCGCATCGAAGGCGAACAAACTGGCCAGCAAGGGTTGGATCTCGCTGTCCGGGGCGTGTCCGTGGCGGGCCAGTCGCTGCACCAGCGAGGCGGTCTGGAACAAGGCCGCCAGGGCGATTGCGCGATCGGTGGGAGTCTTGGCCATGGTGGGTTCAGTGCTTCTGCGGCAAGGGGTGGAGAATGACGGCGCCACCGAGGCAGCGGGGGCCATCGTAGAACACCGCGTACTGGCCCGGCGTCACGGCACGCTGGGGCTGGTCGAAAACGACCCGCAGGCCACCGCCGGGGGCTGCGCTTACCGTACAGGCCTGATCGGGTTGGCGATAGCGGATTTTGACCCCCAGCGGCAGCGGTAGTGCCGGTGCCTCGCCAATCCAGTGCGGGGCGGCGGTTTCCAGTGCCGCGGCGAACAAGGCAGGGTGGTCGTTGCCCTGGGCGACGATCAGGCGGTTGCCGGCCATGTCTTTGTCGACCACGTACCAAGGTGCGTCGTTGCCGTCGCGGCGCCCGCCGATACCCAGGCCCTGGCGTTGGCCGATGGTGTAGAACGCCAGCCCGCGATGCTGGCCGACGAGCTCACCCTCGGCCGAGACCATCGGCCCCGGCGTGTCGTCGAAGAACTGTGACAGAAAGGCGCGAAAATCCCTCTCGCCGATAAAGCAGATGCCGGTGCTGTCCTTTTTGTCGTAGGTCACCAGGCCCGCCTCGTGGGCGATGGTCCTGACCTCGCGCTTGTGCAGCCCGCCGAGCGGAAACACTGCGCTGGCCAATTGTTCGCGATCGAGTCCGTGCAGGAAGTAGGTCTGGTCCTTACCCGCATCGGCGGCTTTCTCCAGCGTGGCCTCGCGGCCCTCGCCAGTGCGTCGTGCGTAATGCCCGGTGGCGATGCGGTCGGCCCCCAGCGCGCGGGCGTGGTCGAGAAAGGCTTTGAACTTGATCTCGCTGTTGCACAGCACGTCAGCGTTGGGCGTGCGCCCGGCCGCCTGCTCGGCGAGAAAGTGCTCGAACACCCGTTGGCGGTACTCCGCGGTGAAATCCACCCGGTGCAAGGGGATGCCCAGGCGTGCGCACACGTCCTCGGCGTCGCGAAGATCCTCGGCGGCCGTGCAGTAGCCCGGCTCGTAGGTGTCTTCCCAGTTCTTCATGAATACCGCGTGCACATCGTGGCCTTGCTCCTTGAGCAACAATGCCGCAACCGACGAGTCCACCCCGCCGGAGATGCCCACGACTATCCGATCTCGATCCATTAAACCGACTGCGCTTGAGGTAAAGCCTTGTATTATTTTCGCAGGCACCGGTTTCGAGCAATGACGAACTTGGCCGGGTCGTTCATACAACGAGGGGGAAATAGCGATGCAGGATGAGGTCGCGCTGGACGATCTCGGCGCTGCGGCGGCCGAAGAGGCCCGCACCGGTCGCACCATTGGCCTGGCCTCGCGCGTGGCGCTGGTCATCGCCGTGGTGTTGTTGATCGTGGCGTTGGGCGCGGGCTATCTGGCGCATCAGCGTCAAATGGCCCGCCAAGCCGAGGTCGACTACCGCGCTGCCGCGACGCTTCAATCCTTGCTCGATGCCCGGGTGCAGGGTGAGGTGCAGCGGTTGTGGCAGTTGAGTGCCCAAGCATCGTATCACCCGTATATCCAGGCGTTGCTGGCATCGGGTATCAGCACCATGCAGCAGGATCTGGAGGCGCGCTGGCTTGAAATCGGCCCGGTCTGGGGGGTGGCCACGCTGGCCATCTTCGATCCGGGCAACCGCCTGCAAGCGGCCATTGGCGAGGACCCCGATGCCTCATCGCGCTCGCCGGTGGTGCTGGGCTGGGTTCGCCAGATCAACGCCAGCAGCGGTACGGTCAGCGCGGTGCTCTGTGGCCGTAGTTGCCGTGTCTACCTGGTTTCACCGCTGCCCGGTGGGCGTGGCGTTTTGCTGCTGGGGGCGGATTTGCGTGGGGTTCTCGGCGAATTGCAGGACAGTTTTTCGGCCGAAAGCGCCGTGCTTGTGCCCGGCGGCAGCGGGCCCTGGGGCATGGGGCTGGCCGAGCAATCTACGCCGGAACTGGAGGCCATCATCAACCAAGCGGCCGCAACCGCACCTCTGCCGGTGCCGGGTAGCGCACTGGCCGTGGACACGAATTCGGGCTTGCGAGCGATGCTGACGGTCCGGCTGCCGCTGTATGCCGAGGATCCGCCGGCCCTTGGGGTGTTTCTGCGAGGGACCGGCAGTGGCGCCGTCGGCGGCTTCAGCGCCGCGCGCGATGCGGCGCTGGCCGGGCTGGTTGCGCTGCTGCTGGTGTCCATGGCGACGTTCCTCGTCATGCTCGGTCCGCTGAAGCGGCTCACCGCCGTGCGCGAGGGCTTGGTGGCGCTGGGTCGGCTGGATTTCAGAGCAGCCTGGGGGGTGCTCATCGCCGCCACGGGCGGCAACGACGAGGCCGGGCAATTGGCGCGCCAAGCACGGATCGCCGTGCGTGCACTGGCCATGCAGCATAAGGATTTGCGGACGCGTTTGGGGACCGTTGAGGCCGCGGCGCGCGAAAGTGCTGTGGAGCGCCGGTTTCTCAGTGTGCAGTTGCAATCCGCGCCAGTGGCGATCTTTACGCTCGGCAGCGACGGGCGGATCGCCACCGCCAACGCCGCAGCCCAGGCGTTGACCGGCTACAGCGAGGCCGAACTCGTCGGCAAGGATTTCATCGACCGTTTGTTTCCCAACGGTTTTCCGGGCTTGCGCTGGAGCCTCAAGGAGATGTTCTCCTCGAGTCGCAACCGCCCGGATACCTTGCGTCACGATGCGCTCATCAGCGGCAAGGCGGGTGTCATTCGCAACGTCACCTGGCTTCACAGCCTGATCGGCGGTCGCAATGACAAGGATCATTTCGTGTTGTCCGTAGGCGTGGATACCAGCGAGCGGCGCAGCAATGAAGCGCGCCTGGCCTGGATGGCCGAGCATGACCCGCTGACCGGGTTGCTCAACCGACGCCATTTCATCGATGAGTTCGAGCTTTCGCTGCGAGGGCTGGGCAAACAGAACGGTGTGCTGATGCTGGTGGCGCTGGATCAGTACCAGCAACTGAACGATAGCGGTGGACACCAGCGTGGCGATCTCATCCTCAAGGTCGTGGCCCGCCAGCTTACCGAGGGCGAGCTCAAGCCGACCCTCGGTGCCCGCCTGGGGGGCGACGAGCTGGCGTTGTTTTATCTCGGTGCAGACGAGTCCACGGCGGCGGATATCGTCGCTGCACTCAATCGGGCGGCATCCAGCGCCTCGCACGGTGCCAGTGACCGGATCGAAACCCTTACGGTCAGTGCCGGTGCGGTCAGTATCCCGCTGCATGGCCTGAATGCGCAGGAGCTTCTCACCAGTGCGGACTTGGCACTGTACAAGGCCAAGGAGCAGGCACCCGGCAGTTGCCACATTTATTCCGAAGAGGACAAAACCTGGGAGCGAGTGCGCCAGCGGGCGTACTGGAAAGACAAGGTCCAGCAGGCGCTGGCCAATGACCGCTTCGTCCTGTATTTCCAGCCCATCATCGATTTGAAAAGCGGACGCATCGCCTATTTCGAGGTGTTGCTGCGCATGCTGGACGACAAGGGCGGGGTGATCAGCGCTGCCCAATTCATTCAGGCGGCCGAGCGCGGCGGCATGATTCACGCGGTCGACCGGCTTGTGATCAGCAAGGCCTTCGAAGCCTTGTCGCTGGTGAATCTACGCGGCCTGAACGTCGGCTTTACGATCCATCTTTCGGGCGAGGCGTTCAGTGACCCGCAGTTGTTGCCGCACATCAAGCGCCAGTTCGAGAAATATCCTGTCGAGCCGGGCAATGTGATCTTCGAGATCGCCGAGACTGCGGCGGTGGCGGACTTTTCCGTGGCCAGCAGTGTCATGCTCAGTGTCAAGGAGCTCGGTTGCCGCTTCGCGCTCGACAACTTCGGTGTCGGCTTTTCGTCGTTCTACTACCTCAAACACCTGCCGGTGGATTTCCTCAAGATCGACGGCACATTCATCCGCCAGCTTGCGCAGAATCTGGACGACCAGATCATCGTGCAGATCATGGGCCAGACCGCCAAGGGCTTCGGCAAACAGACCATTGCCGAGACGGTGGAGGATGAGCGAGCGTTGGATCTGCTCAAGTCGATCGGCATCGATTTCGCACAGGGGTATCACATCAGCCGGCCGTTGTCGGCCGACGATGCGTTCAAGAAGGTGGAGAAGGACGGCTAACTTCTGTGGCCCACCCCAGGAAGTTAGCGCGCCGCGGGTATCGGTGCGAGTAGCCAGTCCAGGTCCACCGGTGTGCCCAGTTGATGGGCGTACACGGCGGTGTACTCGACGATCCGTTTGACGTAGTCGCGAGTTTCCGAGTACGGAATCAATTCCACCCACAGGTCGGCCGGTTGCGGTGTGGATGGCTGCCATTGGCGTGCGCGGGCCGGGCCGGCGTTATAGCCGGCAGTGGCCAACAGGGGGTGGTTCAGGCCGCTGAGGGTCTGGGCCAGGTAGCCGGTACCCAGTTGCACGTTGTAGCCCGGGTCGGTCAGCCCCCCGTTGCCACGCCAGGCTACGCCCATGCGGCCGGCGATGTGTTGTCCGGTGCCGGGGAGCAGTTGCATCAGCCCGGTGGCGCCGGCGCTGGAGCGCGCATCGCGCTGGAACAGACTCTCCTGGCGGGTCAGTGCGTACACCCACGGCAGGGGCAGGCCGGTGCTGCTGGCCGCTGGCTCAAGGGCGTCACGGTAAGGGGTGGGGAAACGGCGGCCGAGGTCGTCCCATTCGCCTGCCTTCGCCATGGCCACGATGCTGCGATCGGGCCAGTTCCATGCGTCCGCCAGCGCGGCGACGGCGCGCCAGTCGTCGGCATGGTCGATACCGTCGGTGATCAACATCCATTCCTGTCGCGCCAGCCAGGGCCGGTCGAGGGCGAGGAGTTCGCGCGCCCTCTGGGCCTCGGGAAGGGCGGCAAAGCGGGCGACCCGTTCGGGGTCCGCCACCAGCGGTGCCGATACATAGGCGGGCACATGCCCGACACGCTGAGCGGACAGGACGCCGTAGTAGTCGCGGGTGTCGGCCAACTGGCGGTAGGCTGCCGAGGCGTCGCCGCCACGTCCGAGTTGCTCCTGGGCCCGGGCGCGCCAGTAGCGCCAGCGGGGCGCCTGCGCCAAGGCCTCGGGCATCGCCTCGAGCCAGCTCAGGACGCCGCTCCAGTCGCGGTGGCGCAGGTGCAGGCGCGTACCCCAGTCCCATACGGACTCGTCCCGCTCGGCGACCGGGATCGCCACCAGGCGTTGCGTCGCGCCCGGCGCGTCGCGTGCGGCATGGAACACGGCGATCTGGTTCTCCAGTTCACGCAGGCCGTCGGCGGGCAGGTCGATACGGTTACGGACCCGCGCCAGCCCGCTTGCCGCGGCGAGGGAGTTTTGCCGGCTCCAGCGATCCAGGCCGATCAGCGCCAGCTCGCCGATGTCGGTACCGGCGGCCTCATGGATGGCCGGATCGACGATGCGGGCCGGGTCGGCGGCCACCGCGGCCCAGGCCCGGGCGCGGTTCTGCTCTGCGGCCGGGACCAGGCCGGCCAGATAGTTGGCCAGTCCACCGGCACCGGCTTCGGTAGCCAGCCGCAGCCGAGCCCAGATGCGCCGTGCGGTGAAGCCGCCGCGTTCGCGCCATGCGGCAAACACCGGGTCACAGGCTTCGGGTTGCGATTTGGCGCTGATCCAGATGTCCTCGATACCCTCCAGGGCAAGTGCGGTTTCACCCGCCGTCAGCAGGGCCTGACGGTATTGGCAGGCCAGCGTGGTGTCGCCCAGGTCGGCGTAGGCGGCGCGAAAGGTTGTCCAATCATTGCGTCCGGCCAATGCCGTCAGCCATTTGCGTCGCAATGCGCGGCCCGGCGGGGTGTCGCCCCACTGATCGAGAAACCGCAGGCGTTCACGATCGGCTGTCGCGGAGAAGTCACCCAGCCATTGGGCTTCCAGATACGGCCACAAGGGATAGTCGGCAAGTCCCGCCAGCAACGGTTCGGCGGCGGCGCGCGCTCCGGAATCGATGAGCCTCTCGGCGGAGACGAATGCGGTGCGCTGCACGGCAAGCCGCTCGTCGGTCGATGCGTGAACGATCACAGGACGCAGCGTGGCACTGCACAGCAGCGCGGCTGCCATCAGCACTCCGGAACGGAAGCGGAAGACGGTACGGGGACGCATGGATTCCACGTGGGCAGCAAACCTGGGCCGCGAGCTTAGCGCAGCGGGGCAGGGGCTTCGAGTGCTCTTGCAAGCTGCAATGACGCAGCTTGGCGGGACGTCAGTTCGTGGTGCGGTAGTGGTTGTAGAAACCGATGACACGTTTGACGTAAGTCTGGGTTTCCTGGTACGGGGGGATCGTGTTGCCGTAGCGGCTGACCGCGCCCTCGCCGGCGTTGTAGGCGGCCAATGCCAGGTTGATGCTGCGGAACTGATCAAGAAGCAGGCGCAGGTAGGTGGCGCCGCCCTGGATGTTGGCCGTCGGGTCGAAAGGGTCGGCGACTCCGAAACGGCTTGCGGTGGCCGGCATCAGTTGCATCAGCCCCATTGCCCCGGCGCGGGAGACCGCCTTGGGTTCGTACGCGGACTCGGCGCTGATCACCGCGTGCAGCAATGCCGGATCGAGCCGGTGCTGCTGGGCGATCGCCTCGATGATCGCGGCAAAACGGCTGCGGTTGCCTTCATTGACCGAAAACGGGGCCTTGCCCTGCGGGCTCGACCAGTTGAGGTCGATGGTGGGAGCGGATTTGAGCCCGCTCTGGCCACGCGGTGTGATCAGGCGCCAGCCCGAACCCAGATTGAGGTTCTGTGTGAATCGCGGTGTGGTCGTGCTGACGGTCGTTCCCATGGCCGTCGAGGCGGCGGACCCGCCACCGCTGCCGCCGTAGCGCGGCGTGCTCATGACGAGTTTGTAGCGAGTATCGGTTTGTACGTTACTGATGTGCCGGACACCGTTCTCGTCGACGAAGGCATAGATATCGGCCAGCGCCAGCGGTGCCGGGATCAGCAGAAGTAGCGCAGCAACAATGCGGGCGAGGTCCATGACTCCCTAGTTCTTCAATTCATCGCTTATCGTTTTTGAATGACCGGCCCGCCTGCGAGATTGCGGGACAGACCTTAATTATTGGCACAGGCCAGCCATAGTGCCAACCACGACGGATGACTTAAGCTTTCTTAATCGGCCGCAGGCGGGCCGTCGGTGTCACGGATGCACAACATGCCGCCGTGAAGAACGTTCAGCTCCACCGGGTCGTGGCCTTTCATCCGCGCCAGCAGCAGTCTTGCCAACTCTTCGCCGTGCGCTTCGGTGTCGTGCTCGACCGTGGTGACCTGTGAACCGAACATGCGCGAGATTTCCGCATTGCCGAAGCCGATGAGGGACACGTCACGACGCGGGTGCAACCCCAGGTCGCGCATGGCCGCAAGTGCCGCCTGGGACAGCACGTCGTTGGCGCAGACGATGGCCGTAGGCCGCTGTGGCCGTGTGAGCAACTCGCGCGCCGCGCGGTAACCGTCCTCCATGACCAGATCGCAGTGGCGGATGAGTTCGGGGTCGAGGGGAATCCCGGCCTTCAGCAGGGTTTGCTCGTAGCCTTTGCGCCGCATGCCGGCGAAATAGTAGGCGGACCAGCCGTTGATCAGGGCGATACGCCTGTGGCCGAGCTCCACCAGCCGCTGCGTGGCCAATGCCATGGCGCGCTCGCCGTCGGTATCCACCCAGCCATGTTGTGTGCAGGTTTCCGAGCGCCCGTAAGTCACGAAGGGAATATTGCGTTCGAGCAGCAGCTTGATACGCGGGTCGTCGGCGCGTGTTCGCGCCAGGATCAGGCCATCGACGAATCCGGCGCCGATGAAACGCTCGAACAAGGCCATCTCGTCCTGTCCGACAGGGAAGGCCGTCGCCACGACGTAGTAGTTCATGGGCTGGAGGACCTTGCCGATGCCCGCCAACAAGGTCGAGAAAATGAGGTCGACCGTCGTGCCCGAGAGCACCGAGGTCACCAGCCCGATGCAACCGGTCTTGCCGGTGACCAGGCGCAAAGCGGTGGGGTTGGGCTGATAGCCCAACTCGCGCGCGGCTTGGAAGACGCGTTCCCGGGTTGCCGGCTTGACGTCGGCGTAGCCGTTCAGGGCGCGGGACACCGTGGACGTTGACAGGCCGACCGCCTGGGCGAGTTCTTTCAGCGACACTGCCATGCAGGCGATTATCGACAGTGATCCGACGCCTTGCAACAGGCTTTACACAGCGTTACCTTTCTTCATCAAAATCGTTTTTGCCAACACACCGTACCTGCGTCACCCACACAAAAAACTATAAAGAAACATCGCCACCCTTAAGGAGAGAGAAATGACGCCCAGACATGCGCTTGTAACCGCAGTTGCCGCCCTGGTCCTGTCAGGCGCTGCGATGGCCCAGACCAACCTGGTCTCCACACAGCTGCGTCCGGTGGAGGAAGCCGAGAAGTTCCGCAACGTGATTCTCGATGGCGCGCCCGACGAGGTGACGTTCATTCCCGAGGACTCGAACACTTATCTCACGCGAATGACGGCCGAGCTTCAATCGGCGCAGGGGCGGGTCCACGTCACCGGAGCGCTCGATGGGGAGATGGCACCGCTGGTCGCGCTCGAGGGGTTACAGAGCGTGGACGATGTACTGGCGCGTCTGTCCGCCGACCGCGACTTCATCGCCGCCACGGTCGAGCTGGGCAGGATGGGCGGTGACACCCAGCGCTTCATCCCGTGGATGCAGAACACCTACCAGATGACTGCCAACAAGGCGGCGCTGGAGCACTTGCCGGACGGGGCGGATATCAACGCACTGACCTACGGCGAGTTGATCGAATGGGCCACGAACATCAAGGCGGCCACGGGCGAGGCGAAGTTCGGCCTGCCGGCCGGGCCCAAGGGCTTGTTGCATCGCTTCTTCCAGGGTTACGCCTACCCGAGCTACACCGGCGGCGTGGTGCGCACCTTCAAGAGCGCCGAGGCCGAGCGCATGTGGCAGGACATCAAGGCCCTCTGGCAGGTCACCAATCCACGCTCCACCTCTTACGCGTTCATGGACCAGCCGCTGACCACCGGTGAGGTGTGGGTGGCTTTCGATCACACCGCCCGCCTGTTGCCCGCGCTGGCCGCCGACCCCGATGGCTTTGTCACCTTCCCCGCACCGGCCGGCCCCCACGGTCGGGGTTTCATGCCGGTGGTGGTCGGGTTGGCGGTGCCGACCAACTCGCCCGACCGTGACGCCGCGGAGCGATTGATCGATCACCTCACCACGCCGAGCACGCAGGCCACCACCTTGCGCGAAGTCGGCTTCTTTCCGGTCGTGAATGTCGATGTCGGTACGTTGCCACCGGCGATCCGGCTGGCCCAACACGGCGTGAGCGCCACGTTTTCGGCCCCCGATGGGGTGGCGAGCGTGCTGCCGGTGGGGCTGGGCGCCCGCAATGGCGAGTTCAACAAGGTGTTCATCGACAGCTTCCAGCGCATCGTCCTGCGCGAGGAGGACATCAAGACCGTGCTGGCCGAGCAGGCCCAAGCGCTGGCGAGTGTCGTCAACGACGCCGGGGCACCGTGCTGGGCACCGGATGCGGACTCCGGCGAGGCCCCGTGTCCGGTGGAGTGATGCGGCGTGGGTGAGCGTCTGACGCCCTATGTGCTGATTGCGCCCGGTGCGCTGTTCCTGCTGGTCATCTTCGTCTGGCCGCTGACGGAGACCGCGCTGCTGGCCTTCGGCGAACCGGGCGGCGGCTGGACGCTCCAGTACCTGGCCAAGATGGTCGATGATCTGAACTTCCAGCCGGCCATGCGCAATACGCTGGCGCTGGTGGCGGTGGTCGTGCCGCTGCAGATCGTGTTGGCTCTGGCCATGGCCATGCTGCTCAAGGGGATCGAACGCGGGCGCTCCGCAATCCTCTACATCTGGACGATCCCCTTGGGGGTGTCGGATCTCGCCGCGGGTTTGGCGTGGCTGGCGATACTCGACGACCGTGGGTACTTCAACGCCTTGCTCTTGTCGCTGGGGTTTATCGATGCCCCGGTGAGCTGGTTGAGCTACCAGTCGCCGCTGGCGCTGTTCGTCTGCGTGATGCTGGCGGAGATCTGGCGCGCCACGGCGATCGTGCTGGTCATTCTGGTTGCGGGTGTACAGCTCATTCCGAAGGAGTATGGCGAGGCGGCGGAGGTCTTCGGTGCCGGACCGTGGACGCGATTTCGCCGCATCACATTGCCGTTGCTCAAGCCCAGTCTGCAGACGGCGTTGATTCTGCGCACTGTGCTGGCATTCGAAGTGTTTGCGGTGGTGTACGCCCTGGCCGGGCGCGACCTGCCGGTGCTGGTGGGCGAGGCCTACAACTGGCAGACGGCCTATCAGAACACGCACGTGGCCTCGGCCTACGCCTTGCTCATCCTGCTGCTGTCGCTGGCGTCGACGGCGCTGTTCCTGCGCCTGCTGCGGGTGCGGCGGGAGACGCTGGCATGAGGCGGCTGCCGCGGGCCTATGTGGCGGCGGCGCTGCTGTGCGTGTTGTGGCTGATCCCGATCGCGCTGGTGGCCGTCTCGGCCGTCAGTGCGCGCGAGGCGGTCAGCGCCTGGCCAAAGGCCTGGTGGCCGGCGTTCTCGCTCGAGACGCTAGGCTTTTTCTTCGCCTACGGCGGGGTGTGGCAGGCGACCTGGAACAGCATCGTGGTGGCCTCACTGACCATGGCCTTCGCCCTGTTGCTCGGCGCTCCGGCCGGCTATGCGCTGGCCCGCTACGACTTCAAGGGGCAGACGGTGTTCCGTCTGCTCATCATCATGACCCGCGCGTTTCCGCTGGCGATCCTGGCCTTGCCGCTGGTGACCCGGTTCATTGCCGTGGGGCTGTACGACACCCACGTGGGCGTGGCGCTGGTGCACACCGCGCTGGCCTTGCCGTTTTCAGTGCTGGTGACCTCCAGTCTGTTCATGGGTATCCCGCGCGAGTTGGAGGAGGCCGCCTGGACGCTGGGCTGCTCGCGGGTGTCGGCCTTCCTGCGGGTGGTGATGCCGCTGGCGCTGCCGGGGTTGGCGGCGACGATGATCTTCTCGTTCGTGGTGTCCTGGAACGAGGTCTTCGCCGCCTCGGTGTTGACGCTGAACCAGCGCACGCTGACGGCGTTCCTGTTCGCCAGTCTTGAAGAGTCGCCCTTGTACTTCAAGTTTGCCGGCGGTCTGTTCCTGATCCTGCCGACGCTGTTGTTCATTTTTCTGGTGCGCAAGTACCTCTTTTCCATGTGGGGCATTGCGAGCCGCTAAGGGACGTTCATGTCATCGATCGATATCCACGCCGTGCGCAAGGCCTTTAAAGGCACGGAGGTGCTCAAGACAGTGTCGTTGCACATTCGCGACCAGGAGTTCTGCGTGCTGCTTGGGCCCTCGGGCTGTGGCAAGACGACGTTGCTGCGCATCGTGGCCGGGTTGGAAGCCCAGAATGCGGGCACCGTGACCCTCGGCGCGCGCGCGGTCGATGGCTTGCCCCCGCGGGCGCGAAACATCGCCATGGTGTTTCAGAACTACGCGGTGTTTCCGCACATGAGCGTGCGCGAGAACATCGCTTTCGGCCTGCGTATGAAGCGTGCCCCGGCCGCGCATGTGCGCCAACAGGTGGATCGGGCCGCCGAGCTTATGCACATCGGTCATCTGCTCGATCGCTACTCGGCGCAGTTGTCCGGGGGCCAGCGTCAGCGGGTCGCAGTGGCCCGCGCACTGGCGGTGGAACCCGATGTGCTGCTGATGGACGAGCCATTGTCGAATCTCGACGCCTTGCTGCGTCTGGAAATGCGCACTGAGCTCAAGGCATTGCTGCGCGAGCTGCGGACCACCACCTTGTATGTCACCCACGATCAGGTCGAGGCCATGTCGCTGGGCGATCGTATCGCGGTCATGCACGCCGGCGAGATCGTTCAGATCGACACGCCGCCGGCGGTCTACACCCACCCGGCGACCCGTTTCGTCGGCGGTTTCATCGGCAATCCACCGATGAACTTCATCGGCGACACCCGCTTCTTTGCGGCATTGGGCACCAAACCGCCGGCGGATGCGCGATGGCTCGGTATCCGGCCTGAGGACTTGGATATCGTGCCCTCGGCCGGGGAGGGCGTGGCGGTCAAGGCACTGGTGGTCGAGATGCTCGGCGCCAGCCTGCAGATCGCGGCCCGGCTGGGGGATGACCTGGTGCGTATTTCGACCCCGGCCGACCTCGTCGTCGAGGCGGGGCAATCCCTGACCGTTCGCGCCAAAGCCGACAAGGCGCGTTGGTATGACGCTCACAATAGATTGATCACGACACCATGACGACATGCTTCGAGAGCGCTTGCCAAGTCCTGCGGGACAACGACCGGGGTGGCTATACCGTGCCCAGTCGTCATCTCTACCCGTTTCAATGGAATTGGGACGCGGCGTTCACGGCCCTGGGCTGGATGTGCTTCGATGAACCGCGCGCTTGGCGCGAGTTCGACACGTTGATGCAAGGGTTATGGCGGGAAGGGCCCCAAACGGGGTTGCTGCCGCATATCGTCTTCCACCAGCCGTCCTCGAGTTATTTCCCCGGGCCCGATGATTGGGGAACAGAGGCGTTGCGCACGCCGCCGACATCGAGCATTTCGCAGCCGCCGGTGCATGCTACGGTGATGCGTCACATGTGGGCCCGCGCCCGTGACAAGTCGTTGGCACGCTCGGCACTGACACGCCTGCTGCCGGACCTGCTCCTGCACCATTTGTGGTGGTATCGCGATCGCGACCCCGATGGCAGCGGACTGGTGTTCATCACCCATCCTTGGGAAAGCGGTATGGACAACAGCCCGGCCTGGGATGCGCCCTTGCGTGCCGTACCGCCGACCAGCCGATCCTATACACGGTTGGATCTCAACCACGTGGACGATGCCATGCGCCCGCACCGTCATGAGTATGACCGCTACGTCATGCTCATGGACCTCAATCGGCAGTGGGGTTTCGATGCTCGGCGCATTGCCGGGGAAATGCCGTTCCGGGTGCACGATATCGGCACGATCAGCATTCTGCACCGGTCCACGATAGACCTTGTCGCCTTGTATCGCGAACTGGGCCTGGCGGGGCCTGTTCCTCTGTTGGAGACGGCACTCGCACGCACCGTGCAGGCGGTCTCCGGCCTCTGGTCGGCCGCATTGGGTCAGTTCGTGTCGGCCGATGCGCGCACCGGCGAGCGCATCGACGTCCCGACTCACGCGGGATTGCTCGCCTTGTATGCGGGCTTGGCAGGGGGCGATACCGCGCCGACGTTGGCAAGGACCGCCCTGGACTGGCTGGATGAGACGCCATCCGGCCTCGCCTCGACGCGTCTGCGTGCCCCCCAGTTCGAAGCCCAGCGCTATTGGCGGGGGCCGGTCTGGGCCCACATGAATTGGCTGATCGCGCAGGGCCTGGACGCCGCCGGGCATGCGGCGGCATCCGAGCGTCTTCGCGAAGGTACCCGTCAGCTCATCGAAACCGAGGGTTTTCACGAGTATTATGATCCGCTGACAGGGCACGGGCTTGGCGGGCCCCGCTTCTCCTGGACAGCGGCGACATACCTGTTCTGGCTTGCCGATCGGGGGTGATTGGCCCGGCGGCCGTTCTCAAAGCTGTCACATCACTGTAAGAAAAGCCCGTGACACTTAAGGAACTCCTGATTCAGGTGGCGAGGTTCTGATCGATGAGTACGGATAGCAGCAGCTCGGCACTTGCCCACCCGCCGGCCATGGACGGGGCGGCGGACGAGGCCGTCACGCCGCCGCCGGTGATCGACCTGGACAGCCCCGAGTGGTATCTCAACCGCGAACTGACCTGGCTTGAGTTCAATCGCCGCGTATTGCACGAAGGGCAGGACGAGCGCACGCCGCTCTTGGAGCGGGTGAAGTTCCTCGCCATCGTCAGCGGCAATCTCGATGAATTCTTCATGAAACGCATCGGCGGCCTGAAGCAGCAACTCGGCGCCAACATGCGTACGCTGACCGTCGATGGGCGGACACCGCAGCAGCAGATCAACGAATGCTACACCGTCGTGCGCGATATCGAATCGCAGATGCGCGCCCTGGCGAAAGCCCTGCATCCGCTGTTGAAGGAACGCGGCATCTGCATCCGCAGCTACGCCCGGTTGCCGCGTACCCAGCAGCAGCAGATGCGCGACTACTACCTGCGCAATATCTTTCCCCTGGTGACGCCGCAGGCCATGGACCCGGCGCATCCGTTCCCGTTCATCTCCAACCTTTCGCTCAATCTGCTGGTGTCGGTGCGCTACGACGACGACGAGCAGAGCGCGCTGGTGCGCATCAAAGTGCCGGTTGGGGGCGGGATACCGAGGTTCCTCAAGGTCGGGGACGAGAACACCTTCGTGCCGCTGGACGAGGTGATGGCCAACAACCTGGACCTGCTGTTTCCGGGCATGGTCATCGAATCCTGCGAGGTCTTTCGCGTCACCCGCAACGCGGTGACCGAGCACGCTGAGGATAAGGCCGAAGACCTGTTGCTGATGATCGAATCCGAGCTGCGCGAGCGCAAGTTCGCGCCCATCGTGCGTTTGGAGGTCATCAAGAACATGAACCCGCTGCACCGCGGCATGCTGGCCGCGGAGCTGGGGCTGGACGAGGCCAGCGATGTCTTCGAGGTCGACGGCATGCTGGCGCTGCGCGATCTGTTCCAGATCGCTAGCTTGGAGGCCACCGATCTGCACGATCCGCCGCATCAACCGCTGGATCACCCCAAGCTGGTGTCCTCAAACAATATTTTCCACACCATCCGCGATCAGGGGCCGATCCTGCTCCAACACCCCTACGAGTCGTTCGCGACGTCCGTGGAGCGCTTCGTCAAGGAAGCGGCACGCGACCCCAAGGTGTTGGCGATCAAGATGACTTTGTACCGCACCTCGTCGGACTCGAAGATCATTCAATACCTGATCGAGGCCGCCCAGTTGGGCAAGCAGGTGGCAGTGGCGGTAGAGCTCAAGGCGCGCTTCGACGAACTGGCCAACATCCGCTGGGCCAACCATCTGGAAGAGGCCGGTATCCACGTCACCTATGGGGTGGTGGGTCTGAAGACCCATTGCAAGGTGATCTTCGTCGTGCGCCGTGACTATGACGGCCTGCGCCGCTACGCCCACATCGGTACCGGCAACTATCACGCCGGCACGGCGCGCCTGTACACCGACCTCGGCATGCTCACCTGCGACCCGATCATCGGCGGCGACCTCACCGAGCTGTTCAACTATCTCACTACCGGCTATGTGCCCAAGCGCAGCTATCGCAAGCTGCTGCCCGCGCCCAAGTTGCTCAAGCCTGCGCTGCTGCAGAAGATCGAGCGCGAGATCGAGATCCAGCGCTCGGGCCGGCGCGGGCTCATCCAGTTCAAGATGAATGCGCTGGAGGATATCGATATCTGCCGCGCTCTGTACCAAGCCTCGCAGGCGGGCGTACAGGTCGACCTGATTCTGCGCGACACCTGCCGACTGCGCCCGGGCATACCCGGTTTGTCCGAGACGATTCGGGTCATCAGTATCGTCGGGCGCTTCCTGGAGCACTCGCGCATCTACTACTTCCACAACGACGGCAACGACGAGTACTTCTTCGGTTCCGCCGACTGCATGAAGCGCAACCTCGAAACGCGTGTGGAGGTGGTGACGCCGGTGGATACACCGGAGCTCATGGCAGAGCTGCGTCAGATCCTCGACTGCCAGTTGACCGATCAGCGCAGTGCATGGGACATGCAACCCGATGGCACCTACATCCAGCGTCAGCCCGGTGATGGTCAGTCGGCTGCCGGCACGCATGAACGCTTGATCGCCGTGGCCGAGCACCGCCAGCGCGAGGCGTTGCGTCTGAAGAAGCGCAAGCCCAAGGGTATTGCCCGCCACTGAGGTCGCCGACCGCCATCATGGTCACGAGCATACTGTTGGGTGCGGGTTTGAACGACCCTCCACCCGAGGGCAGCACCTGCCGGCGAGGTGGGCAGGCGGCATGGTGGTGTTTCGATACCGCAGACCGCGAACTGGCTCGACAGAACTTATCGCTGGTCATCCGGCGGACCGACGGCGGCCTGGTCATGGAAGCCCGTCATCGGGACGTGCTGCTGCGCGAGCCCGAGCCGGTGCCAGGCCTCGCCATTGACCGCACCAAACTGCCGGTCGATGGACGCTTCGCCGACGCCATCGCCACCCTGGCCGATAGCGGCCAACTGCGTGTGGTCAGCGCGTTCGAAGGCGAGCACACGCTGGGCGAGTTGGCCTGTGATGAACTGGCAGCGGTGCCACTGACCCGCTATAGCGGCCGCTGGACCGATATCGACGGCAAGCGCTTCGCTGCCACACAGTGGCGGATCGACGCCCCGCCCGGCGGGTGGCAAGCCGGGCATTGGCTCGTGCTGTCGGCACGGCTGGCCGGCGAACGTGCTCACTGGATGTTGGCGCCGGAGTATCGGGTCAGTGGTGCCCGTTTCAACAAACACGCCCTGTCCGGGCTGGCTCCGGGCGATGCGCTGGAGCAGGCGCTCCTGAGCTTGGTGGCCGGCTGTATCCACCACTGGCAGGACAATCTGTCCGCAGTCGCTGCGGGCCATCCCGAAGGCATACACCAGGCGCGGGTTGCGCTGCGACGGCTGCGCTCTCTGCTAAAGCTATATCGCAAGCACCTGCCCAAGGCTTGTCTCGAACCCTGGATGCCCGTTCTGAAACAGCATGCCTCAGCCCTGGGTGCGGTGCGGGATTGGGATGTCTTCTGTGCCGAGGGCCTGGCGCCGGCGACGGTGTGGATTCCCCATGCCGCGCCGGTGCAGGACTTGATCGCCTTGAGCGAGCGTGCCCGCGGCAAGGCGTTCGCCCGCTTGCAACGGCATCTGCGCAGCCGAGATTTCAGCCGGCTGTTGGTGTGGTTGCAGCTGTGGGCGTGCAGCCGGCCCTGGCGCGATGGGAGCGAAGGGCTGGACAAGCCTGTACGAGGGTTCGCCAAGACGGCGGTGAAGCGCCTCGAACGCCGCGTACGCTCGATGGCGGACGACTTCGTCACGCTCGATACGGACGGCCGTCACCGATTGCGTATCCGCATCAAGCAGTTGCGCTACGCCTGCGAGTTCTTCAGCGGTCTTCCGGGCGTGCCCGCCGGTTCGCAACGGCGCCAGTTGGCGGCGCTTCAGGATCATCTGGGTGCGCTGAACGACGCGGCGGTGGCACGGCGTCTGATGGACGAGCTGGGTATCGCAGCGGACTCGCCGTCGCGGGCGGCGGCGGAAGGATGGTTTGCCGGCCGCAGTGCGGTGCAGGTCGACCAGTTTCCGGCACTGTGGAGCCGCTATCGGGAATGAATCGACGTTTGCCGCAGGCGGCGGCATGGGCTATGTTCGTCTCCCCGTCGAGCACCGCCTGGAGTGGCGAGTCGCGTGAGCAAGCGCCAGCAGATCGAACCTGAACTTCATGACGAGGCACCGGATGTGCCGCCTGAGCGCGGCGCTGACGAGTCCTCACGAGCCACCCGGCGGAAAAGTCGGCCCGAGCGCCCTGTCGCGCGTATCGGCGTAGGCACCGGTCTGTCGTGGTTTCTGCCGTTCGTGGTGTTGTTCGGCCTGGGCTGTGCAATCGCCGGGGCGGTATGGTTCTTTTACGATCCGCCACAGCATCGGGGCGATGCGCCGAAGTATGCGCTGAACCCCGCCGGCCCCAAGGGCAGCGTCATTCTCAACCCCGGCCCGGAGGCCTTGGCACGGCTGAAGGAGGAGGCCGAAACCGTCGTCGTCGCTCCAGAACCGGAGCTCGGACCGGAAGAGGCCGATCGAGGGGCGGAGATCCAGGCGCTGCTGGACCGGGCCAAAGGGGGGCTCGAGAGCCTGCGCCTGACCACGCCGGAAGAAGACAGCGCGTTCTACTACTTTCAGCAAGTGCTGGATATCGACCCGGACAATCGGGCGGCTCTGGACGGGCTGACAGAGATCGCAACCCGTTACGCGTGGCTGGTTGAGCGCGAACTGGGACGTGGCGATCCCCAGCGCGCCCGGCATTTCCTGGAGCTCGGCCTGTCTGTGCGTCCCGACCATCCGCAGCTCAACGCCCTGGCGCCCCAGGTGGCGTCGTTGGAGGCGCAACGGACGGCTGCACAATCGTTTTAGATTTCAATCGGCAACGGAGTGCCCGATGCATAACGTAACGATAACTTTGGCGGCGCTTGCCGCGCTTGTCGCCACCCCTGTATGTTCCCAGTCCGTGCACAAATGGGTCGATGCCGACGGCGTCACCCACTATGGTGCCCGCCCGCCGTTGGACCGGCCATCCGAGGCCTTCGAGCCGTCATACTCCCGAACCACTGCCGAACCCGATGCGCTGACCCGACGCTATCGGCAGGCGCTGGACAATATGGCGCCTGCGGCCGTTCCCACCGCGGCACCCGCCAAGCCGGCCGCCGCAAAGATGTCTTTGAGCGATAAGCAGCGGCTGGACGACATTGAGATGAGGCTGACGATGCTGGTGAATTCGGCCGTCAGTACCGCCGCCCGCCAGCGTAAGGCCCTGACCGAGGAGCGCCGGGCGATCTATGCCCGTTACGGGATGAAGGCGCCATAAAAAAAGCCCCGCCGGAGCGGGGCTTTTTGCGTCCTGCCGATGGCCGGTCGAAACCGGCCATGGATCAGTCGTCGCCGCCGAAGATACCCAGCAGCGCGAGCAGGTTGACGAAAATGTTGTAGATGGAGACGTACAGACTCACCGTCGCCATGATGTAGTTCGTCTCACCGCCGTGGATGATGCGGCTGGTGTCGTACAGGATGAACCCGGACATGATCAGGATCACCACCGAGGACAAGGCCAGGCTCAGGGCGGGGATCTGAAGGAAGACGTTCGCCAGCATGGCCACTACGGCCAGCAGAATGCCGACCATCAGGAAGCCGCCCATGAAGCTGAAGTCCTTGCGGGTGGTCAGCGCGTAGGCCGACAGCCCGAGGAAGATCACGCCCGTGCCGCCCATGGCCATCATCACCAGTTCGCCGCCATTGGCGAAGCTGCCGATATAGGCGTTCAGCAGCGGCCCCAGCGTCCAGCCCATGAAGCCGGTCAGGGCGAACACCGATGCCAGGCCCCATACGCTGTTACGCAGGGCGCCAGTCAGGAAGAACAGTCCGAAAAAGCCGCCCAGGGTCAGCAGCATTCCGAGCGGCGGCGCATTCACGGCCATGGCCACCGCAGCCATCAAACCGCTGAACAGCAGTGTCATGGACAGCAGCGCATAGGTGTTGCGTAGCACCTTGTTCGTCGTCAGCTCCGACTGACGAGTGCCTGCCCCCGTAATCGTCGTACCCATTCGCTTATCCATCATGGACTCAATGCCCTCCGAAATCGTTGTCCAGTCACAGCGTTATGACTTTGAACCAGCCTGCCGGTTCCGGCAAGTGAATAACTCTACATGTTGGGGTAGTTCGGGCCGCCACCGCCCTCGGGTACCACCCAGTTGATGTTCTGGGTCGGGTCCTTGATATCGCAGGTCTTGCAGTGCACGCAGTTCTGGAAATTGATCTGCAGGCGCCGCTTGCCCTCGTCGTCGGCCACGAACTCGTATACGCCGGCGGGGCAGAAGCGCTGCTCGGGGCCGTCGTACAGCGCAAGGTTCACCGACTCGGGCACCGCTGCGTTCTTCAGTGTCAGATGGCAGGGCTGGTTTTCTTCGTGGTTGGTGTTGGAGAGGAACACCGAGGACAGCTTGTCGAAGCTCACCACGCCATCGGGCTTGGGATAGTCGATGCGGTAGCACTCGCTGGCTTTCTTGAGCGCCTTGTGGTCCTCGTGGTGATGGAACGTCCAGGGCGCCTTGCCGCGCAACAGGTAGGTATCGATCGCCGAGTAAGCGATACCCCCGAACAGGCCCCAGCGGAAGGAGGGGCGGATGTTGCGCACCTTGTGAAGCTCATCGTGCAGCCAGCTGGACTTGAAGGCCTCGGTGTAGCCGGTCGGCTCGCGTTCGCCGTCGCCGCTGATGGTCCGGAACAAGGCCTCCGCTGCGAGCATGCCGGACTTCATCGCCGTGTGCGTGCCCTTGATCTTCGGCACGTTGAGGAAGCCCGCGGTATCGCCGATCAGCGCGCCGCCGGGGAAGGTGAGCTTGGGCAGCGACTGCAGGCCGCCCTCGGTCAGCGCGCGTGCGCCGTAGGAGATGCGGCGCCCACCCTCGAAGGTCGGGCGGATGTCCGGATGCGTCTTGAAGCGCTGGAACTCGTCGAACGGACTCAGGTACGGGTTTTTGTAATCCAGCCCGATCACGTAGCCGACCGCCACCTGATTACCCTCCAGGTGGTAGAGGAAGGAGCCGCCGTACGTGCCGAAGTCCACCGGCCAGCCCACGGTGTGGACGATCTTGCCCGGATCGTGCTTGGCCGGGTCGATTTCCCACAGCTCCTTGATGCCGATGGCGTAGGTCTGCGGGTCGGCGCCTTCGCGCAGTTTGAAGCGCTCGAACAGCCCCTTGGTCAGTGAGCCGCGGCAGCCCTCGGCGAACAAGGTATAGCGGGCGCGCAGCTCCATGCCCGGCTGGTAGGCGTCGGTCGGTTCGCCGTCCTTGCCCACGCCCATGTCGCCGGTGGCGACACCGACCACGGCGCCCTCGTCATCGAACAGCACCTCGGCGGCTGCGAACCCGGGGTAGATCTCCACCCCGGCGGCCTCTGCCTGCTCGCCCAGCCAGCGGCAGAAATTGCCCAGGCTGATGATGTAGTTGCCCTCGTTGTGCATCTGCGGCGGCGTGGGCAGGCGGTACGAGGACTGGGTGGTGAGGAACAGGAACTGGTCTTTCTTCGCCGGGGTGTTCAGCGGCGCACCCTTGTCCTTCCAGTCGGGAATGAGCTCGTTGAGCGTGCGTGGCTCGAGCACGGCCCCCGAGAGAATATGGGCGCCGACCTCGGAGCCTTTCTCGAGTACGCACACGGTGATGTCCTGGCCGGCCTGTTCGGCGAGTTGGCGCAGGTGGATCGCGGCGGACAGGCCCGAGGGGCCCGCCCCGACGATCACCACGTCGTATTCCATGCTTTCACGTTCACTCATTCGTCTTCTCCGAAGCGACGCCCGAGCGGCTTCGCCGCTGTACCTTGTCTAACCTGGGCGCCGATTGTAAGTGCCTGCCTGCGCAGGTCCAAGTGCGCCACGCCAGCGTACGGTGCGCGCTCATAACTGGATGTCGTTTATCCGAAGCCGCAATGCCAGAACGCCGGCGGCAATTACAGCCAGCACCAGCGAGGCGATGTATACATTCCAACCGGCCCAGCGATAGAGCAGGGCCGGGGCAAAGGCGCCTACCGTACCACCGAGGTAATACGATGCAATGTATAAGCCGTTGACCACCCCTTTGCGGTGTTGCGCATGCTGATTGACCAGCCCGGAGAGCAGGGCGTGAACCAGGAACATCCCGGCGCAGAATAGCCACATCAGGCCGAAGATGGCCCGAAAATCGGGGATGACGAACAGCACCACGGCAGCCAGATACAGTGCCAGGCCCGTGCGGATGGCGACGACCTCCCCACCCAGCCTGCGGGCGATGCCCACAGAACCCAGTGCGATGGCAATGCCTACGAGGTAACCGGAGTACACCAGGGCGATGGCGAACTCCCCAAGCGAGGCATCCAGCGACTTGAGCCTGAAGGGCATGAGGTTCAACAGCGACGCGAAGACGAAGAACACCAGAAAGATGATGCCGTAGGCGCGCCGGAACATCGGATCGGCCAGCAATTGGCGCACGTCCTTCGCACGTACGCGGCCGAAGCCGGCCTTGGTGTCGGCCGGCAGGCGACCCAGCCACAGCCAAGCCAGCACCAGTGCCGCCGCCAGAGCGATGAATACCCACGGCCAGGGAAGGCCGGCGCCGACCATGGCGCCGGAGAACAGCCGCCCGGAGAATCCACCGAGTATGGTGGCGGCGATGTACACGCTCATCAGGCGGCGCAGCCGCGCCCCCTCGGCCATGGACGACAAATACGTCATCAGTGCGGTGAACACGGCTGGCAATAGCAGGCCTTGCGCCAGCCGTGCGCCCAGCAGCCAGGCGAAGCCGGGCGCAGCGGCGAAGACCAGTTGGAACAGCGCCAGCCCCAGAATGCCCACGCGCAGCAGGTTGCGTGCGGATACCGACTGCAACAGCAGGCCATACAGCACGGGCGCCAGGCCTAACGGAATGAGCGTGACCGAGATGAGCAAACCGGCCTGGTCGGGGGTGACGGCGAACTCGGCCGCCAGCCGCGGCAACAGGGGCTGGGGTGCATACAGTGCGGCGAATGCCAGCACCGTGGTGAACACCGCCGGCGCGAGTGGGGGCAACGAACGGTACCGTAGTGGGAGGGTCGGGTGCGACACGATACCATGGCAACCCCGGCCCGCCAGGGTTGGCCGCGCTTTGCACCGCAAGCCGGGATGACTACAATCGCGCCATCCTTTTCCCGCCCGACGTTCATCACCGGTCCGGTCTGCGGTGCGATCCATCGCGACCCCGGGCAGAAATAGCAAAAAGAGATTTTGTGAGTGCCACAATCACTGTAGAGAACGTCAGTCGCGCCTTTGGTGGCGTGCAAGCCGTTCGCGATTGCAGCGTAACTATCGTCCGCGGGACGATCACCGGATTGATCGGCCCCAACGGTGCGGGCAAGACCACATTGTTCAATATGGTCGCCGGTCACCTGCTCCCCGATAGCGGTCGCATTCTGCTGGACGATGAGGATGTCACCGGCCTGCCGCCGCATGCGCGCTTCCACCGCGGAATCGTGCGGACGTTCCAGATTCCTCATGAGTTCCGGCGCATGAGCGTGCTGGAGAACCTGATGATGGTGCCCGCCCCGCAGGCTGGGGAAAACCTGTTCAATGCCTGGTTCCGGCCGAACACCGTTGCGCGCCAGGAGGCCGGTATCCGCGCGCAAGCGAAAGAGGTCCTGGAGTTTCTCAAGCTCACCCAGGTGATGAACGACGCGGCCGGCAACCTCTCCGGTGGACAGAAGAAGCTGCTGGAGCTCGGTCGCACCATGATGACCGATGCCCGCGTGGTGTTGCTCGACGAACCCGGGGCGGGAGTGAACCGCACTTTGCTCAAGACGCTGGCCGAGGCGATCCGCACCCTCAATCGCGAGCGCGGCTACACCTTCTGCATCGTCGAGCACGACATGGACCTCATCGGTGCGTTGTGCGATCCGGTGGTGGTCATGGCCGAAGGTACGGTGCTCACCCAGGGCAGCATGGCGCAGGTCATGGCCAACCGCGAAGTGCTCGAGGCCTACCTTGGTGCGGCAGTGCCGACGGCGAAGGATGCCGGCGCATGAGTGTACTCAGGATGCTGGATGTGGTCGGCGGCTATGGCGCCGGTGCGGACATACTCAAAGGCGTCTCGCTGCATGTGGACCGCGGTGAGATCGTCGTCATCATCGGACCCAACGGCGCCGGCAAGTCCACCGCCATGAAGGCCGTGTTCGGCATGGTGAGCATCCGCCAGGGGCAGGTGGTTCTCGGCAGCACGGACATCACCCACTGGAGCGCCGACCGTATCGTCCGCCAGGGGGCCTGCTACGTACCCCAGACCGAAAACATCTTCGCCAGCCTCACCGTGGATGAGAACCTCGACATGGGGGCGTTCCTGCGGCGAGACGACTACAGTGCGCAGAAGACGAAGGTGTACGACTTGTTTCCGCCACTGAAGGCGCGCCGCCGAACGCCGGCGGGCGACCTCTCCGGCGGGCAACGCCAGATGGTCGCCATGGGGCGGGCGCTGATGCTGGAGCCCGACCTGCTGCTGCTGGATGAACCGACGGCGGGCTTGAGCCCCAAGTACATCGATCAGATCTTCCGCATCGTGGCGGATGTGAACGCCTCGGGCGTCAGTATTCTCATGGTGGAGCAGAACGCCAGACAGGCCTTGGGCCTGGCTCACCGCGGCTACGTATTGGCCACCGGACAGAATCGGTTCGAGGACACCGGCCCCGCATTGCTGGCCAATGAGGACATGGCTCGCATGTTCCTGGGGGGCTGATGGATATTCTTCAGCTGCTCATCTGGGGCATTGCGCTGGGGTCGATTTTTGCGCTGGGGGCCATTGGTGTTTCGCTGACCTTCGGCGTGCTGCGCTTTGCCAACTTCGCCCACGGCGACCTGATGACCGTGGGGGCCTTCGGTACTCTGGCTTTGTACCAGGCCAGCGGTCGTGCGCTGCCGTTGTGGTTGTGTGCGGTCGGCGGCATCGTCGCCGCCGCGGCGGTGGCCGTGGCCATCGACAAGACCTTGTACAAGCGCTTCCGCACCGCCAGCCCGATGATTCTGTTGATTTCGTCCTTTGGTGTGGGCTTGATCCTGCGCAGCGCGATTCAGTTGATCTTCGGGCCGGATACCTTGTTTTTCGACACCGGCATCAACCCGGCCTGGCGGGTTGCGGGGCTGCGCATCAAGCCCGATCACATCACCATCGTGATCGGCACGATCGTGCTGGTGTTGATCGTGCACGGTTTCCTCGCCCACACGCGCCTGGGCAAGGCCATGCGCGCGCTGGCGGACAACCCGGACCTGGCACGGGTGTCGGGTATCGACACCGAGCGGGTCATTACCTACACCTGGGTGCTCGGTGCGGTGCTGGCGGCGATGGCCGGCTTTTTTCTGGGCCTGGATACCCGCCTGCAGCCGGGAATGGGCTGGTTTGCGCTGTTGCCGATTTTCGCCGCCGCGATACTCGGTGGAATCGGGCGGCCCTACGGCGCCATTGCGGGCGGTTACATCATCGGTATCACGCAGGAGCTGTCGACCCTGGTGCTGCCGACCAACTACAAGGCGGTTGTGCCCTTTGCGCTCATGGTGTTGATCCTGATCGTCCGGCCGACCGGTATCTTCAAGGGGAAAAGCTGATGGAACTGGCCGGCCTGCTCAGTTACGCCATCTTTTTTCTAACCCTGGTGTCGATCTATGGGCTGTTGTCCCTGGGGTTGAATGTCCAGTGGGGCTATGTGGGCATGATCAATATCGGTGTGGCGGCGTATTTCGCCATCGGGGCCTATGTCAGTGCCTTGATCACCACCCCTGCCACGGCGGTGCACCCGGGGCTGGGGCTGCCGTTTTTTATCGGTCCCCTGGTGGCGATGTGCTGTGCCGGGTTGCTCGGGTTGGGCATCGGGCTGATCACGTTGCGCCTGCGTAGCGATTACCTGGCCATCGCCAGTATCGGTATCGCCGAGATCGTTCGTCTGGTGCTGAAGAACGAAGAGTGGCTGACCAACGGGGTGCGCGGGATGCCAGGTATTCCGCGCCCGCTGGCAGGGGTATCGGCATCGGTGCCGGGACTGCCGTACCTGGTGTTGATGCTGATCATCGTGGCACTCGTGTTGTGGGCCCTGGATCGCGCGTACGGCTCACCCTGGGGGCGGGTGCTGCGTACGATCCGGGACAATGAGACGGCGGCCAGCGCGATGGGTAAGAACAGCCTGCGCTTTCGCTTGCAGGCGTTTGTGCTGGGCTCGGCGGTAATGGGCTTGGCCGGTGCCATGTACGCGCATTTCGTCGGGTTCATCAGTCCGGAGGCGTTTGATCCACTGTTTGCCACATTCATTGTGTGGGTGATGTTGATCGCCGGTGGCAGCGGTAATAACCGGGGCGCATTGGTGGGGGCGCTGGTCATCTGGGGGGTGTGGTCACTGACCGAGTTCCTGACCACGCGGCTCCCGGCTGAGATTGCCACCCAAGCCGGGGCGTTGCGGATTCTGCTGATCGGTGTGCTGTTGCAGGTAATCCTGATCTACCGGCCGCAGGGGTTGGTGCCGGAGTGTACGCCCGAGGGACGGCGGTAGGTGCGCGGGGCGCCCCTCGGCAGGTCGGTTAACCCACAGAAAACGCCTTTCGCGCGGCTTCCAAGGTCATTTCCAGCTCGCGTGGCCCATGCGCGCTGGAGACGAAGCCGGCTTCGAAAGCCGAGGGCGCCAGGTAGACGCCTTCGGCGAGCATGGCGTGGAAGAAGCGTTTGAAGGCCCCGATGTCGCAGCCTGTGGCGCCGGCATAATCGGTGACCGTTTCGGCGCGGAAGAACAGGCCGAACATGCCCGGTACATGGTTGGCCGACAGGGGTACGCCGGCATCGCGGGCAGCGCTGAGGACGCCGTCGACCAGTGCGGTGGTGTTGGCGGCCAGGCGATCGTGAAAGCCCGGCTCGGACACGAGATTGAGCGTGGCGAGGCCGGCGGCCATGGCGACGGGGTTGCCCGAGAGTGTGCCGGCCTGGTAGACCGGGCCCAGCGGCGCCAGGTGGGCCATGATGTCGCGCCGCCCGCCGAAGGCGCCCACCGGCATGCCGCCGCCGATGATCTTGCCCAGCGTAGTGAGGTCGGGGGTGATGCCGTACAAGCCTTGTGCACCGGAGGGGGAGAGGCGGAAGCCGGTCATCACTTCGTCGAATATAAGCACGGTGCCGCTGTCGGTGCAGACCCGGCGCAGGGTTTCCAGGAAGCCGGGGGCCGGGGGGATGCAGTTCATGTTGCCGGCGACCGGCTCGACGATGACACAGGCGATGGTATCGCCATGGTCGCGAAACGCCGCTTCGACACCTTCACTGTCGTTGAAGCTCAGGGTCATGGTGTGGCGCGTGACGTCGGCCGGTACGCCGGGCGAGGAGGGCACGCCCAGGGTGAGTGCGCCGGAGCCGGCTTTGACCAGCAAGGCGTCGGAGTGGCCGTGGTAGCAACCCTCGAACTTGACGATACGGTCGCGCCCGGTGAACCCGCGCGCCAGGCGGATGGCGCTCATGGTGGCTTCGGTGCCGGATGAACACATCCGCACCATGTCCATGGACGGCACCATGTCGCAGACCTTGCGCGCAAGTTCGGTTTCCAGAGCGGTGGGCGCGCCGAAGGACAAACCCTTGACCATGATCTCGCGCACGGCGTCCAGCACCGCGGGGTGGGCGTGGCCGGCGATCATCGGCCCCCAGGAGCCGACGTAGTCGATGTACCGGCGTCCATCGACGTCGGTCATGTACGCGCCCTGGGCGGCGTCGATGAACACGGGCGTGCCGCCGACGGCACGGAAGGCGCGAACGGGTGAGTTCACGCCACCGGGAATGATGTCCTGGGCGGCTTCAAACAAGGTTTCAGACTGGTTCATTCAGAGGTTTCCGTCGAATCGGGTAAACAGATCGGTAAAGCGGCGGGCCGCAACGGTGATGTCGTTGGCGGCAAAGACCCCACTGATGACGGCCAACGCGTCTGCGCCGGCAGCAAGGAGCGTAGCGGCATTGTCGACGGTGATACCGCCGATGGCCACACAAGGCAGACCGAGTTCACGGGCCTGTGTCATCAGTTGGGCGGGTACCACGTTGGCCAGGGGTTTGGTGGGCGAGGGGAAGAAGCTTCCGAATGCCACATAGCTGGCTCCGGCGTCACGGGCGGCGCGGGCGCGCTCGATATCGCCGTAGCAGGAGACGCCGAGCAAACCGTACGGACCCAACCGCTGGCGCGTCTCGGCGACATCGCCATCGTCGCTGCCGATGTGTACGCCGTCGGCACCCACAGCCAGGGCAAGGTCGATATCGTCGTTGATGATCAGCGGCACCCGGTAGCGGCTGCACAGCACCCGCAGGTTGGCCGCCTGAAGCTGGCGGCGGCCGTCGTTGCCGCTCTTGTCGCGGTACTGAAGGACGCGCGCGCCACCCTCCAGCGCGGCCTGTGCGCGTTCGATGAAGGCCTCGTCCGGCATCAACTCGGAGTCGGTGATGACATAGAGCCCGCGTGGCAAACTGCGATGTTCACGCGTCATGGTCATCGGAATCGGCCCAGAACAAGCGGTTGGGAATGGCCTGGCCATCGAGTTCATTGCGGCTGGCACTCAACGCGTGGGCAGTGAACGCACAGGCCTGGCGCAGTGCGCCGGCCGTGGCTTCCCCTTGTGCCAGCAGGGCGGTCAGGGCTGTGCTCAAGGTGCTGGCGACGCCTTCGGCGAGCGGGGCGTTGGTCCAAAAGGTCTCGAGCGTCTCCTGTACGCGGTTGTCGGCGTAATAGCGCATCTGCCGGGGCGCCATCATCGCGACACCGTCGCAATCCAGATCGAGCATGGCCATGGCACTGGCTTCGGGGGAGTCCCCCTCGGGCATCATCAGGCGCGCATTGGTCGGGGTAATGAGCAGCAGTGTGGTACGCGGCAGCAGCAGTGCGCGTAGCGCGCCGAGGATATCGCTGCCAGCCGGTCGCATAAGATCCAGCACCACCGGAATGTCCGGATAAGGCGCCAGCGCGGTGTACAGCACCTCGACCGTCGTGGCGTCCCCGCAGGGCCCCAGCTTGACCGCCTGCGGGCGTACGCGATCGAGCAGGGCGCGCAACTGGGTGGTGATCTGCCCGGGGGTGATGGCGCTCAGTGATGCCGGCGCCGGGCCATCGCCCAATGCCGAGGCGATGGTGAGCGGGTGGCACCCGAGGCTGGCGGCGGTTTCCACATCGGCTGCCAGACCGCCGATGCCGGTCGGGTCGAGCCAATTGACTGTGAGAATAAAAGGCGAGGGCACCGTCTTTAGTTCCTGGCCGTGCGTGTTGAGCAGTTTAGCATCGGGGCGCTTTCACCGATGCCGATGGACGTGGGATCATTCCGCCCCTGAAAGAAGCAGGCTTCCGGCGAGTACTCATGAAAACCTATATGTGCGTGATCTGTGGCTGGATTTATGACGAAGAGAAAGGCGCGCCCGATGACGGCATCGCGCCGGGCACGCTCTGGGACGATGTCCCCGACACCTGGACCTGCCCCGAGTGCGGTGCGTCCAAGGACGATTTCGAACTGGTGGAGATCTGACCGCCGGCCGTTCGCCGTAGTTCAGTGCAGATGAACCACGCCGGTATCGAAGGTGCCATTCGCTTTCAGCGTCAGCCAGCGATATCCCGGTGGAAGGACGTCGATCTGCGGCTTATCCGTACCGGGTCGATACTGGAAGGCCGTGGCCGGTGCGCTGAGCAGGCGGATCCCATCGAGTTCACTGGCCATCGCCTGATGGATGTGGCCGAACAACACCGCTTTGACATGGGGGTATTTGTTCAGGACTTTGAACAAGGCCGCTGCGTTGTCCAGCATCATGCCATCCAGCCACGGTGTGCCCACCGCAATGGGGTGGTGATGCAATGCCACCAGGGTGGGCTGGTTGTCTTGGGCGAGCGCCCTGTTGAGTGCGACCAGTTGGTTCTGGCTCAGGTGTCCGCCCGGCGCGTTGCGCAGTGGCGAGACCAGCAGCCGTAGCCGCCAGTGGCCCAGAACTGCGCCCGCAGGCGCCGAAACCGGCCCCGCGGCCAGGCTGTTGGCCATGATCAACGGGTCGTCGTGGTTGCCCGGCAGGCACCAGACCGGGCGGCGCAGACGGCTCAGGGCTTCCCGCACCCGCGCATAAGCCTCCGGTCCGTCATCCTGGACCAGATCGCCGGTATGCACGATGCCATAGGCATCGCCATGGTTCGCCAGAATGTGATCGACCACCTTGGCCAGATTGGCGTCGACATCCGCGCCGCGCAGTCGAGCACCCGCGGCAGCGTTGATATGACTGTCGCTGATCTGGATCAGTTTGATGTCTCCACCAACCGCACTTTGCACCAACACCACCTGAGCCTGAGTGTCCCGGAAGGCCAGTAAACGCCATTTAGCGCGCAAGCAACGTAAATAACTGTGTCGGTGCGTTACAAAGACTTGATGAAGACTTTCGAGCGCCGCTGCCAGTTGTACATCGCTTGCTTGGCCACCGGCAGGGCGGCCGGTTCGGCGGTGTGAAAGCCACGCTCGAGAAACCAGTGAGCCGTGCGTGTAGTCAGGACGAACAAAGCGGTCAGCCCCATGCGCCTGGCGTCGTGTTCGATGCGCTCGAGCAGCGCGTCCGCCCGCCCACCGTTGCGATAGTCGGCGTGGACGGCGACGCAGGCCAACTCGCCCAGGCCTTCGTAGGGAAACGGGTACAAGGCCGCGCACCCGATGATGGTGCCGTCACGTTCGAGCACGATGAACTGGCCGATCTCGGTTTCCAGCAGCTCGCGAGAGCGCCGCACCAGCGTGCCGTCGTGTTCCAGCGGTGCGATGAGCTCGAGTATGCCCCCGACGTCGTCGATGTTCGCTTGGCGCAAGCCGTCGTAGCGTTCGGCCGTCACCATGGTGCCCACCCCGTCGCGGGTGAACAGCTCCAACAATGCGCCGCCTTCCAGTCGCCGGTCGACGATGTGCGCGCGGCGCACGCCGCGCCGGCAGGCCTGGACGGCAAGGGGCAGCGGATGCGGGCCATGGCCGCTGGCAAGCGTCTGCGCCTCGCTCAGCCCTAACTGGCGCAGAGGACGGCCTTCGTGGGTCAGCGGTGTCTCGTGCTCGATCAGGAACAGCAGTTTGTCCGCGTTCAACGCCGCTGCTGCGGCGACGGCCACGTCCTCGGCCGCCAGGTTGAAGACCTCGCCGGTGGGCGAATACCCCAGGGACGACAGCAGCACGATGGCACCGTCGTCCAACCCTTGCACGATGGCCTCCTTGTCGATGCGGCGCACCTCGCCGGTGAAGGCGAAATCCACCCCATTGCGAACGCCCATCGGGCGGGCCAGGACGGCGTTTCCGGACACCACGCGCAGGCGCGCACCGTGCATGGGCGAGTTGGCCAGCCCCATGGACAGCAAGGCCTCTATGCGGATGCGCACCGCTCCGATGGCCTCTTTTACCCGCGGCAGGGCCGCCTCGTCGGTGATGCGCAGGCCATCCAGATAGCGTGGCTCGATGCCCGCCTCTTGGAGTCGGGTATCGATCTGCGGGCGGGCACCGTGGACGAGCACGACACGTAGCCCAAGGCTGTGCAGCAGTGCAATGTCATGAATCAGCGTGGCGAAGTCGTCATCCTGTACGGCTTCGCCACCGAATGCGATGACCATCGTGCGGCCACGATGCGCATTGATGTACGGCGCAGCCTGACGAAAACAGGTAACGAACGATTCAGCGGGGATCATGCCACGGCCTTGGCGGAAAAACCGTCAATCTGCCCCAGGCTTGCTCTGCTCGCAACTGCGCTCTGAGATCACCCGTCGCCAGATGCCGCGAACCCGCTCGGACAGGGCCAGCGGGTCGAACGGTTTGGCGATGACCTCGTCGATGCCGATGCGCCGATACTCGGCCAGATCCTGTGGCTGGACCTTGGCGGTGACGAACACCGCCGGCAACTCGCCGCCGCCGGGTAGTGCGCGCAGATTGGTCAAGGTTTGCGGGCCGTCCATCTCCGGCATCATCACATCGACCAGCAGCATCTGCGGGCGAAAATCCGGAAAACGGGCAAGCGCCTCGGCACCCGAGGCGCACAGGCACAGTTCAAAACCGCCGATCTCGCGCAACGCCATATCGACGACGAAGCGGATATCGGGGTCATCGTCCACGTACAGCAACCGGGTCAGCTCGGGCTCGCCCGTCATGGCCGCTCCTTAATGCGCTGCGATGGCGTCGTTACTCGCCAATGCCGGTAACCATAGCTGGAACCGCGTCTCTTCGTTAGGACTGGAGTCGAATCTGACATAACCCCCATGGCGCTCGGTTATGGCCCGGGTCAGGCAAAGCCCCAGCCCGATGCCGTTATGACGGCGTGTGCTGGAGCTGTCCGCCTGGCTGAAGCGTGAGAAAATCTCACTCTCGAAGTTCGCAGGTACGCCGGGCCCGTGATCGGTGACCTGTATGATCACCCAGTCAGGCTGTCGGTTCACTGCCACTTGAATTCTATCGCCCCGGCGCGTGAATTTGGCCGCGTTGGACAGCAACTGGTCCAGTGCCTGGCGCAGGCGGTCCCGATCGCCAAGCACCTGCGTCTGGCGCGAGGCGTTCACCTCGACCTGATAAGACACCCCATGGTGACGGGCAAAGCCGTCCCGACCGGCCACGGTCTCGGCCACCAGCGGGCCGACCAGCACCGGCTGAAAACTGATCGGCAAGGCATCGGCCTCGGCCAGTTGGATATCCAGCAGGTTTTCGACCAGCTCCTGCAAGCGTCCGCAGTTGCGCAAGGCCATGCTCATCAGCCGATGGCGGGCCGGGTTGGGTGTGTCGTCCTCGTCCAGGTGCGTCATCAGGGAAAGCGCGCCGCTGAGGGTCGTCAGCGGCGTGCGCAGCTCGTGACTGACCGTGGCGATGAAGCGGTCCTTGAGCGCTTCCATCTCGCGCCGTTCGGTGACGTCCACCTGGCTGACGACGATCATGTGCCGGCCGCTGACCGGGTCGGGTGACAAGCGCAGGTCGACGTTGTGCCAGCGGGTGCCGGTGATGGTGTGCACCTGCGCCTGAAGGGTCTGGCGATCATTGTGGTGCAGGGCCTCGACCAGGGCCGGAACGGCGTCGGAGTCGGCAAACAATGTACTGAGGCTGCGGGCACGCCGATCGAGCGCCGCCGCAGCGGCCGGGTTTGCATTGAGCAGCTCGAGGGTTTGTGCGTCGTACTCCGAGATCATGACCGGGATGCTGCGAACGGCCTCGACACTGCGGCGGGTACCGGCGTCCGCGCGCCGGTCGGCGCGCCCCTCGACGATGAGCAGGTCAGGGTACTCGGGCGCCAGCGAGCGCACCGTGCACACGGCCAGAACCGGTGAGGTGCCCAGGGCGAACGTCACCGGCAGCACGGGTGCCTGAAGAATGCGTTGCACCAGAGCCTCGTCGGCACTGTCGCCTGTCACGGTCAGTTGCTGTGCAATGTGGTTGCGCCAGGACACGCGACCGCGACCGCGGTGAACCAGCCAGACGGGCACGTTGAGCCAGTTCAGCGCATCCACATGGGCGGGCAGCGTTACGGCGGAGTCGCTCACGCGCCGGTCCTCATTGCATCACCGGTCATAGACGGCACTGGTCGTTGGTCCATGGTGTTTTATGTCGCGTAATCCTTACGCTTAAGAATATGCCTACCCCACCTGCCGTGCCTAGGTGAAGAGTGCACAAACCACGATGCAGCCATGGTTTTTCTCTGCGATTCGGTCGATTAGTGCACATCCGGTACCGAACTATGGCATTTCGCGGTGCGGCATCAGGCAGTAGTGTCTGATCAGACGACCGAGGAGCTCGACGGTCGGCTCCAGGCTGCTCATCTGAATGAATTCGTCCGGCTGGTGGGCCTGGGCGATGTCTCCCGGGCCGAGAATGACCGTTTCCATGCCCATGGCGGTGAGGAACGGCGCCTCGGTGCCAAAGGCCACACTGCCGGCGCTGTGGCCGGTCAGGCGTTCGGCGGTGCGCACGAGATCCGCATCGGCCGGTGTGCTCATGGCCTCGACCCCCGCGAACAGCGGTGTGACCGACAGCCCCAAGCCGCTCTCGCCCAGGACCTGCATCAGGCGCTCGCGCAACTCATGACGCAGATCATCCAGGCGCATACCCGGCAGTGGCCGAATATCGATGTGCAGTTCGCAATGGGCGCAGATACGGTTGGGGTTGTCGCCGCCCTGGATCCGCCCGAGGTTGAGCGTGGGGACATCGACGGCGAAGCCGGGGTCGCGATGGTTGCGCTGCAGGTGCGCCCGCCAGTCGAGGATGGCGTTCAAGACTTTGGTCATGCCCTCCAGCGCGCTGTTGCCCAGGGACGGGTCGCTGGAGTGCCCACTGCGGCCGGTGATGCGGATGGCCTCCATCATGACGCCCTTGTGCATGCGCACGGGCCTCAGCCCGGTCGGTTCGCCAATGACGGCGTAGCGGCCCAGCGGCCGCCCACTATCGGCCAGTGCGCGCGCACCGGCCATAGAGCTTTCCTCATCGGCGGTCGCCAGCACGATGAGCGGCGCCTGCGGGGTGAAGTCGCCCAGCCGTCGGATAGTGTCCACCGCCAGGGCCAGGAAGGACTTCATGTCGGCACTGCCCAGCCCGTACAGGCGGCCGTCCATTTCGATGCCGGCAAAGGGGTCGTAGCGCCAGCGGCCGGGATCGAACGGCACCGTGTCCGTATGCCCCGAGAGCACCAAACCCCCGGGACCGCTGCCTTTGACGGCGATCAGGTTGGCCTTGTCGCTACGCCCCGGCAGCGGCTGAAGTTCGCAGGCGAAGCCCAAGTCCTCCAACCAGTGCGCCAGGCGGTGCACGACCGCCAGATTGCCCTGGTCGTAGTCGGGGCTGACGCTGCTGACCGAGGGCAGGGCGATGAGCTGGCGGATCAGATCGAGCGTGGGCGGCAGTAAGGGCATGGTCTCGTGTATTAAGTTTTAAGTTTTAAGTTTTAAGTTTTAAGTTTAAACGGTTCGCGATTAGCGGCGGGCGGAGGTTTCAGGTTGGACGTCGTGCTGAGCTACGTTACCGCGAGATTCATCCACTTAAAACTTAAAACCTAAAACTTAAAACTGCCTGTCGTTGTACACCAGTCCGGCGAGAATGAACTGCGTGATCTCATCCAGCCGATGGCAGGGGTCGACACCTTGGCCGCATTCGTCCCAGGCCATCAGCATGGCCCCGCGCAAGGCCGCGGTGGCGCCGAAGACGAGATTCGGTATGGGGCGGCGGGGGAACAGCCCCGCTTCGATGCCCGCGCGGATCACCGGGTGGACGATCTCGGCATAGGCTTGCTCCAGCGACTGGAAGGCGGCAAATGTCTCGGCGTTGACGCTGCGGCGGAAGTCGTCGCGCAGGCAGTACATCACCACGCGGTGGTATTGCACGCCGCGCATATGACCGTCCCAGATGACGCGGATCATCGCTTTGAGCCGCTCCATGACCGGCAACTGCGGATCGACGGCACGCAGATCGGCGATGATCCCGGCGTGAAAGTCCAGCGACAGGCGGGCGTAGATTTCATCCTTGCTGGCGAAATGCTTGTACACCGTGCCTTTGCCGATGTCCGCCTCCCGCGCCACCTGCTCCACCGTCACCGCTTGCCAGTCGTCGCGATTGAACAGTGCCAGCGCAGCCGCGAGGATGTCCTTCTCGCGACGCAGAAACTCGCGTTCACGGCGGCTGAGCTCGGCGGTCATCAAACCGGTCCTCCCACAGTGGGCGTCGAATCGGGCTCCGGTACGGCGTGTTCCGGTGCGGGCTTGCGGCTGAACATCCGTTCGCCCAGCACCAGCATGCACGGGGTGAGGATGAGCGTCAGGGCCGTCGCAAAGGTCAGCCCACCGGCAATGGCGCTGGAGAGCTGGGTCCACCATTGGGTCGACGGCGCGCCGACCGCGATATCACGGTTGACGAGGTCGATATTCACGGCCATGACCATGGGCATCAGGCCCAGTACGGTCGTGATCGCGGTCAGCAGCACCGGGCGCATGCGCTGTGCGGCACTGCGCAGGGCCGCCTCATAGGCCGCCATACCGTGACGGCGCAGGTCGTTGTAGGTATCGATCAACACGATATTGTTATTGACCACGATGCCGGCCAATGCAATGACGCCAATACCGCCCATGACGATGCCGAACGGCTGGCTGGCCGCCAGCAACCCGAGCAGCACACCGGCGGTGGACAGCACGATGGCGCTCATCACCAGCAAGGCTTGGTACACGCTGTTGAACTGTGTCACCAACAACACGAACATCACGAATATCGCCGTGATGAACGCCTTCATCAGGAAGGCCATGGTCTCGCGCATGTCCTCGTCTTCACCCGTGAAGGTCACACTGGCGCCCTCGGGCAGGGGGTTCTCGGCCAGGGCGGCGCGCAGCGCGGTGACCTGATCGTTCGGCAGCACACCCTCGGCCACATCGGAGGCGACGGTCAGCACGCGGCGGCCGTCGATGCGCTCGATCGTGCCGGTCTTGGGCGCCGGCAGGAACTCGACGAAGTTGGTGACTGGAATCGGGCCATTCTCCGTATTGACGCGCAACTGGTCCAATTGGTCCAGGTTGCGCTCGCCGTAGGGGAAGCGGACGCGGATGTCCACCTCGTCGTCGGTGTTGTCGGGGCGATAGCCGGCTACCCGGATGCCGTTGGTGACCAGTTGCACGGCTGAGCCCAAGGTCGCGACATCGGCGCCGTAACGGGCGGCCTTTTCGCGGTCGACCTCCAGCCGCCATTCGATGCCGGGCAGCGGACGGCTGTCCTCGGCATCGACGAACCCGCCGATCTCCTGCATCAGACCGCGCAGGTGTACGACGGACGGCTCCAGCAGGGTCGGGTCGAACGCACTGACCTCCATCTGGACCGGTTTGCCGCCGGCCGGGCCGCTGTCGGGTTTGCGCGCCTCGATGATCACACCGGGAATCGCCGAAAGCCGCTCACGCAAGCTGCCGAGAATCTGGTCGGCCGGCCGCCGTACCCGCCAGCTGACGAAGTCCAACTGGGCCACGCCGATGACATCCTCGCCAAGCTCGTTGGCCGGTCGGTTGAAGGTGCGTGAATAGACCGAATCGATCTCATCCTGATCGAGCAGATACTGCTCGATGTCCTTCATGATGGCGTCCTTTTCCCACACCGACAGGTCGCCGCGGGCGCGCACCTGGATTTGCGCAAACTCGGGCTCGACCTCCGGGAAGAACTCCACACCGTGGCCGTAGTTGCCGTAGACCACATAGGTGCCCACCAACAGGGCCAGTGCGACCAGTAAGGTCATGCCAGGGCGTTTGAGCAGCCGCCCCAGACTGCGTATGTAAACTCCGGATGCGCCGGTCACCGCATTGAGATCGCCGCTTTCGGCGCGCAACATGGCGTCCAGCTGCTTGTGATGATCCTTGGTCGCCTTGCCGATGAAGCCGCCGAGCACGGGGATGAACACCAGCGCCATCGCCAGCGAGGCCGCCAGGGTGACCAGTACCGTGATCGGCAGGAATTTCATGAACTGACCCACGACCCCGGGCCAGAACAGCAGCGGTATGAACACCGCCAGCGTGGTGACGGTGGAGGTGATGACCGGCCAGGCCATGCGCTTGCTGGCCGCCGAGAATGCGGCGCGCGGGGAGGCGCCCTCGGCCAGACGGCGGTCGGCGTACTCGGTGACGATGATGGCGCCGTCGACCAGCATGCCGACCACCAGGATGAGGCTGAACAAGGTCACGATATTGAGCGTGTAGCCCATCATCTGCAGCACCAGCACACCGGCGAGGAACGACCCGGGGATGGCCAGCCCGACCAGAATCGACGAGCGCGGGCCGAGAGCGGCGATGATCACGATCATCACCAGCAAGATGGCGCTGATGACGTTGTTCTGCAGGTCGCCGAGCATCTCGCGGATCTCTTCGGATTTGTCCTGCAGGAAATGCACCTTGACCGTCGACGGCCACTGGCGCTGGGCGGCCTGCACCATGGCGCGCACCTGGGCGACCGTCTCGATGATGTTCGCGCCGATGCGCTTTTTGATCTCCAGCGCGACAGCGGGTTGGCCGTCGATACGTGCGAAGCCCTCGGGGTCCTTGTAGGTGCGTCGGACCTGGGCGACGTCCTTGAAGGTCACCACGGTACTGCCGTTGATCTTCACCGGTAGCGACAGGATGTCGTCGATGTTCTCGATGATGCCGGGCACCTTCACGGTGAAGCGGCCGGCCCCGGTGTCCAGCGCGCCGGCGGCGACCAATTGGTTGTTGCGGGCCACCAGATTGAACAAATCGTCGTAGCGCACACCGTAGGTCTCCATGACCTGGGGCTCGACGATGATTTCCATCAACTCCTCACGGTCGCCGCCGATGTCCACCTCCAGCACACCGGGCAAGGCTTCGATGTTGTCCTGAAGCTCGCGCGCGATGGCCACCAGAGTGCGTTCGGGCACCGGCCCGGACAGTGTCACCGTCAGCACCGGGAACAACGCGACGTTGACCTCCTGCACCCGCGGCTCGTCGGTGTCGTCGGGTAGTTCGGCTTTGGCGATGTCCACCTTCTCGCGCACGTCGGTGAGTGCCTTGTCGGCATCGAAACCCGCGTCGAACTCCATCAGCACCGAGGCATAGCCCTCACCGGCATTGCCGGTGAGCTCCTTGAGCCCCTCCAGCCCCTGGAGCTCTTTCTCCATGGGACGCACCAGCAGTCGCTCGGCGTCCTCGGGCGAGATGCCCTCGTAGGTCATCGAGACATAGATGATGGGGATGGCGACATCCGGCTCCGCTTCTTTGGGGATCGTCAGATACGCCGAGGTGCCCGCGATGAGCAGGAACACGAACACCAGTATCGCGGTGCGGGTGCGGTCGAATGCCGCGTCGATGATGCTGTGCATGGCTCAGCCGTCCTTGCCCGGCTCGGGGATCACGGTTTCGCCGGCGGCGACGAAGCCCTGCCCGGCGCTGATCACCCGCGGCGACTGCGGCAGCCCGCTGACCCACACGCCTTTGCCTCCCGAACGCACGATGCTTACCGGATGAAAGGCCACTTGATCGTCACTGTTGACAGTCTTGACGCCGAGCACGCCGTCGGCATCGAGGCTGAGCAGGGCCGGCGAGATGAAGTGCGTCTGTACGGTTTCGATCGGGAACCTGAGCTCGGCGCTGACGCCGGCGGGGAGTCGGCCGTCGGCATTGGGGAGTTCGATCTCGACACGGAAGGTGCGCGTCTGCGGGTCGGATGTCCGCGCGATATACCGGATATGTCCGTCGACCTCTTCGCCGGTTGCCAGAATGACCCGCGCCGGCGCGTTCCGGTCGAGCTGTCCGACGGCGTTCTGGGGCACTTGCCCGCTGACGACCAACGGGTTCATGTCGACGATCGACAGCAACGCATCGCCGGCACGCACCGCCTCGCCCAGTTCGACATCGCGGCTCTCCAGCACCCCGTCGAAGGGCGCGCGGATCACCGTCCGTGCGATATCCAACTGCGCAGCGGCCAGTTCGGCCTTGGCCGACGCCAGCTCGGCGCGGGCGCGGGTCGACTCGACGGACGCTTGGAGACCACGGGCCCTGAGCGTCTCGGCGGCGGTAAGCTCTTCGGTGCGTTGCTCGACCAGGGCGCGGGCGCGTTCCAGCCGGGCCTCGCGGTCGTCCATGGCAAGCTCGACCAGCGCCTGGCCTTCGCGTACCCGGTCGCCGCGCTCGGCGAGCAGCTTGGCGATCTGGCCATCGGTCTCCACTGTCAGCTCGGCGATACGGCTGGGCTCGGCCTGGCCTTGCACGGACAGCTCGCGGGTGATCATCTCGTCAGCCAGGGTGAGCACGCCGACCCGCATCGGTTCGGGGGCGGGGGTTTCCGCCGGAGCGGCTTCGTTGACTGCGCCATCGGCATCGCGGGTCAGGTAGCCGCTGGCAAGCCAGGCGCCCGTGGCCAGCACCAGACCCGCTGAAAGCAATAGTGAGCGTGAGGACATCGGGGAAACCTCGATAGGACCTTTGGTCATGATGTGACCAGTGGTCATCCTGTCTTTGTCGCCAATCGTGTAAAAGAGGCGTTTGAAACGGGGGTATGCCGGGATATCGGTGTAATCCCCTGCATCCGTGCGTGACCGGCGGTACGATAATGACTGGTGGTCACGACGTCAACGTCAGCAGAGCGCTTGGCGTGGGACTGCCGGACAGCCTCTCAGGTTTCCTTGCGTGCGGGGCTTGATTACAGTAGCGCCTTGCGCCGCGTACAGGGGCGGGCGATTACCTATGGCGGGACTGACAAGCACATGACGGATATCAATAAAGTCGTACTGGCCTACTCGGGTGGGCTGGATACCTCGGTCATTCTCAAGTGGCTGCAGGAAACCTATGGCTGCGAGGTGGTGACCTTCACGGCCGACATCGGCCAGGGCGAGGAGCTCGAGCCAGCACGGGCCAAGGCGCAAAGTCTGGGCGTCAAGCAGATCTATATCGATGACCTGCGCGAAGAGTTCGTGCGCGATTTCGTCTTCCCGATGTTCCGCGCCAATACCATTTATGAGGGCGAGTACCTGCTGGGTACGTCCATCGCCCGACCGCTGATCGCCAAGCGCCTGGTCGAGATCGCCAACGAAACCGGCGCGGACGCGGTCTCCCACGGCGCCACCGGCAAGGGCAACGACCAGGTCCGCTTCGAGCTGGGTGCCTATGCGCTCAAGCCTGGCATCCGCGTCATCGCCCCCTGGCGGGAATGGGACCTGCTCTCGCGCGAGAAGCTCCTGGCCTATGCCGAGCAGCACGGCATCCCCATCGAGCGGCGTGGCAACAAGTCGCCGTATTCCACCGACGCCAACCTCTTGCACATCTCCTATGAAGGCGGCGTGCTGGAAGACCCCTGGACGGAGGCCGAGGCGGACATGTGGCGCTGGTCGGTGGCCCCCGAAGCGGCGCCCGATCAACCCCGCTACCTGGACCTGACCTACCGCGGCGGCGACGTGGTGGCCCTCGACGGGGAGGCGATGAGCCCGGCCACGGTGCTGGCCACGCTCAACCGCCTGGGCGGCGAACACGGCGTCGGCCGCCTGGACATCGTGGAAAACCGCTATGTCGGCATGAAGTCCCGCGGTTGCTACGAGACGCCCGGCGGCACCATCCTGCTCAAGGCACACCGGGCCATCGAGTCGATCTGCCTGGATCGCGAAGTCGCCCACCTCAAGGACGAGCTCATGCCGCGCTATGCCAGCCTCATCTACAACGGCTACTGGTGGAGCCCCGAGCGCAAGCTGCTGCAAGGGCTGATCGACGAGTCCCAGGAGCCGGTCAACGGGCTGGTGCGGGTGAAACTGTACAAGGGCAGCGTGTCCGTGGTGGGCCGCCAGTCCGATGATTCGCTGTTCGATGCCCGAATCGCCACCTTCGAGGACGATGCCGGTGCCTATAATCAAAAAGACGCCGACGGATTCATCAAACTGAACGCCCTGCGTCTGCGCATCGCCGCGACCAAAGGGCGCATCTGATCGTCCCACACCGGGCGGGCCTCTGCGGCCCGCCCGGTGTCGATGGACGTAGCGGGTCCGTCCCGGGCCGCAACGGGCGCAGGGTGGAGGGGGCATGTCACACCGGCTGTTGGCTATGCTGGCCGCCTGGGTTGCGCTATGTGGCACCGCTGTGGCCGAACCGCGCCAGCTCACGCTGCTCAATTGGTCGGAGTACCTCCCGGAGGCCCTGGTCCGCGGCTTCGAGTCGTCCCACGGCGTGACCGTGCGGCAAGTGTATTTCGAGACCGACGACCACCGCGATCGCATCATGGTGCAGTCCAACGGCCGCGGCTTCGATCTGGCATTGATCAACGGTGTACAGGTCGGGGCCTATCGCCGGCAGGGCTGGTTGGCACGCCTGGACACCGCGCGGATGCCCAATCTGGCCAACCTCCATGCCTGGGCCGTCGATGCCTATCCCGAAGCGCGCGGTGTTGCCGTGCCATTCACCTGGGGCACCATCGGCATCGCCTACCGGCGCGATCTGGTCAGCACGCCGCTGATGCATTGGCGGGACATCTTCGTACCGCAGCGTTCGCTCTCCGGCAGCATTCTGATGATCGACAACGCCAGAGAGACGGTCGCTGTGGCGCTCAAAGCCCTGGGGCATCCGGCCGACAGCGACGACCTGGAGGCCATTCGCTCGGCGGGTGCCTTGTTACTGGAGCAACGCCGCCATGTCTGGCGCTACGGCTATATGACCATACACACCGACGATGCACCGCTGATCACCGGCCGGGTCCGTGCCGCCGTCGCCTATAGCGGCGATGGTGTGGTGTTGTCCGAGCGCGATGCGCGCATTGTCTACGTCGTCCCGGAGGAGGGCTCCCTGCTGTGGATGGATTTCCTCGCCGTGCTCAGCGCCGCTCCTGAACCGGAGCTGGCCGAGGCCTTCATCGACTACCTTCTGGGTGCCGGGCAGGCGGCCGCTGTGGCCAGCTATTCCCGCTATGCAACGCCCAATCGTGCCGCGGAAGACTTGTTGCCGGATGCGTTTCTCGGCGACCCGCGCATCTACCCACCTTTGCCTGTGCGGGAGCGCTCCGAGTGGTTGCGCGAATCCTCCCGTCCTGACGCGCAACGGCTGCGTAACCAAGTGTTCGCCGCCGCGCGCGGGGGGTAGGCGTGCCCATGCGCCTGCAAAGTCGCATCATCCTGCTGGTGTTGCCGTTGATCGTAGTGCCCCTGCTTGCATTGGGCTGGATGGCGTTCAGCATGCTGCGTGACAAAGTGCTGGAGCGCGATCTGCGAGAGATGCGCAGCGTGGGTGACCAGATCGCCCGCAGTGCCACTGAGCGTATCGATGGCGCCGTGGCCAATCTGCGGCTCTTCGCCGGTGCGCCGTTGCTGAACTATTACCTTACGCAACCGCCCGCCGACCGTTATGCGGTGCTGCAGTTGTCGCTGCTCAGTCTGTTCGACAGCTATCGCGCGGTGTACCCCGATTACCTGGAAATCCGTCTGCTGTTGCCTGATGGGCGGGAGGACACGCGCTCAGCGCCGCCGGGGCTGGCCAATCACCGCGAGGACGAGTCCGGCGCCCCGTACTTTGCCCCGCTGCTGGCCAGCGCCTCGACACGGGTGTACTCCCAGGTCTACGACAATCCCGATACGGGTCGGCCGGCCTTGTTTCTCGGCCAGGTGCTGCGCCGGGTGCCGGCGGGTGCCGAGCCCTCGTCCGAGGCGCCGCAGTTGGCCGGTTTCCTGGCCCTCACCTACGACCTCCCCATGCTCGGCCAGCGGTTACCCTATACCCCGGCGGATCTCGGCTGGATAGCATTCAGCAACGACGCGGGCGATGTGCTCGCGGCGGCCGGCCGGTTGCCGTCCCCGCAGGACTGGGCATCGTTCCGGCGTACCCCACCGGCGAGTGAGCAGACTGCCGGTATCGATCGTGTGACGCTCAGCGGCAAGGCGTACTTTCGACTACGGGTGCCGGTGCATCCGGGTATCGAGCTGTGGATGGGGCGGTCGGTCGATGTCGTCGCCGGTGCCGGGCGGCAGCTAGCCCTGGCCGTCGCGCTGACGGTCCTGGCCGCAATCGTGATCAGCAGCGGCCTGCTGCTGTATGCGCTGAAGATGATGGTGTTGCGTCGCCTGGAGGCCCTCAGCCACGCGGTCGAGCGGTTCGGCATGCAAGGCCAAAGCACGCCATTGCAAACCGGCCCGGCCGATGAAATCGGCCAATTGGGGCATGCGCTAAATGCCATGACCGAAGGGTTGCAGCAATCCCGCGAGCGGGAGAATTTCCTTGCCTACCACGACAACCTGACCGGCCTGCCCAACGCACGCTTCGTACGCGAACACCTGGAACTGGGCCTGCGGGGCGTTCGCGAACGCGGACGCATGGTGGCGGTGCTGTTCCTCAACATTGACCAGTTCAAACGCATCAACGACAGCCTCGGCTATGAGGCCGGAGACATGCTGGTGCGCGAGATCGCCGCGCGCCTGCGTGGGGTGGTCTACGGCGGTGGCGAGGACAGCAGCGTACTCGATGAGGTCAATGGCGGCTTGTTGGCCCGCTGGGCGGGAGATGAGTTCATCGTCGTGGCCGACGAGGCACACCAGGGACACGATGCCGAGCGGCTGGCCGGTCGGCTGCTGATGGCCTTCAAGCGGCCGTTCCAGATCCAAGGCGAGGAGTTGTTCGCGTCCGCGTGCGTCGGTATTGCCCTCTACCCACTGGATGGTCAGCAGGTCAATCATCTGATCAAGAACGCCGACTTGGCCATGGACCACGCCAAGCGCAGCGGCCGTAGCAGCTTGCAGTTCTTCTCCGCCAGTATGAATACGGCGGTCCAAGCCCGCCTGCAGATGGAAAAGCGGCTGCGCCGCGCGCTCGAGCAGCAACGGCTGATGGTGTGCTACCAACCGGTAGTCGCTCTGGATAGCGGACGGATCACCGGCTGCGAGGCGCTGATGCGCTGGCGCGACGGTCAATTGGGCTGGGTCGACCCGGAGGTGTTCATCGCCGTCGCCGAGGAGTCCGAGCTCATCGTGCCGATGACCGAATGGCTATTGGATACCGTCGGCCGTCAGCACGCGCAGTGGCGCGATGCCGGCCTGCCCGCGCCGCGTATCGCGGTGAACATCTCCGGCAGCCACTTTCAGCGTGCCGATGTGGCCGTGGCCGTGCGCCGCGCACTGGAGGCCACGGGCATGCGACCTGCCGAGCTGGAGCTGGAGCTGACCGAAACCACACTCGTCCAGGCGCCGGAGCGCGCCATTGCCATGCTGTCATCGCTGCAGCGCCTGGGTGTTCAGGTGGCGCTGGACGATTTCGGCACAGGCTACTCCTCGCTCGCCCAACTGCGGCGGTTTCCCATCAACCGTCTGAAGATCGACCGCAGCTTCCTGCGCCATCTGCCGGATGACCCGGACGCTGCGGTCATCGTCTCCACCATTCTGGCCATGGCGCGCAGCCTCAAACTCTCGGTGACCGCAGAGGGCGTGGAATCCAAGGCGCAGTTGGATTTCCTGCGCGGGGCGGGCTGTGAGTTCGGCCAGGGCTTTCTTTTCCAGCCCGCACTCGCCCCCGAAATCCTCGCGCGGATCCTGGCGCGCGGTGCGCAGTTGGACATCGATGTCGCAAACTCCAGGCAGGTATCGTGACGACAGACCGGGTTCTTCGCTGTCACAGCGCAATGGGTGGCCAACTGGCCAGCCTGTTTTCCCGCGCCGGCTTGCCGCTGGCGCAAGTGGCCGACGATGCGTCCATCCCCGGCACCTTTTGGGGTGCGCCCGAGGCTGGGCTCAAGGACGGTGTGCTGTGGTTCCGGGCCGATACGCCCGTGCATTCGGTGTTGCATGAGGGTTGTCATTACCTGTGCATGAGTCCGGCGCGCCGGGCTGCGCTGGACACCAATGCCGGCGGGTCCGTACTGGAGGAATGTGCGGTGTGTTACTTGCAGATTGTGCTGGCCGATCAGCTGCCCGACGTCGGTCGGGAGCGGTTGCTCAGCGATATGGACGACTGGGGCTACTCGTTTCGCTTAGGCTCGGCGCGCGCCTGGTTTGAGGACGATGCGCACGACGCTCGCCAGTGGTTGTCGACGCACGGGCTCATTGACGCTGACGGCCGGGTACGGTTGGTTGCACGCGGCGCGGCCTGAGCCCGGCCCCATGCAGGTGGAGGCCGTGATCAACGCCGCGGCGGGCACCGTCCGACTCCAGCCCCAGCACGTGTTCCAAACCCGGCTTCAGGCGGCCCTGCAGGCCCAGGGGTGGGACTGCCGACCGCATTGGGTGGCCCCCGATGGGGTGGACGAGGCGGTTCGAGCGGCTGCCGGACGCGGGGCCGAGATGGTCCTGGTCGGCGGTGGCGACGGCACGCTCAATGCCGCGGCGAACGTGCTGGCCGGTTCGCCGGTGTCGGTGGGTGTTTTGCCCTTGGGTACGTTCAACCACCTCGCGCGGGATCTCGGTGTTCCCGCAGATCTCGAAGACGCCGTTGCCGCGCTGGCGGCAGGAGCGGACCGCTGGATCGACTTGGGCGAGGTCAATGGTCGCTATTTCGTCAACAATTGTTCGTTGGGGCTGTATCCGGCAGCCGTACGCCGACGCAACCTGTTCCGCCAGCAACTGGGTCTGCCCAAGCCCGCTGCCATGGGTTACGCGCTGCTGGGTGCCTTGTGGCGGCTGCCCCGGTTGGCGATGACCATGACCATCGACGATGCACAACGGCCGCTGGATCTGCGGGCGCCATTTCTGTTCGTGGGCAACAACCGATACCGCCTGGTCAACCCTGGATTGGGGCAGCGCGACTGTCTCGATGGCGGTGCGTTGCATGTGGCCTATGTGCGGCAGCGGCGATTGCTCGCACTCCTGCGGCTGTGCCTGGCCTCCGTCCTGGGGCATGCTCGGGAGTTGCCCGACCTTATCGAGCTCCAGTGTGCCCGCCTGCGTCTGGGGGGGCGGCCGCGACGGTTGAAGATCGCCGTCGACGGGGAGGTGATCGGCGTCCACCTGCCCCTGACGGTGCAATTGCGTTCCCGCGCGCTGAAGGTGAGAGCCCCATGCGTTTGATCGCTCATGTTTCGGATCTGCATTTCGGGGCGCACCTGGACGAGCGTGTCGAAGGCCTGCTTGCTGCGCTGGAGCGGCTTGCGCCGCATCTGGTGGTGGTCAGTGGCGACTTGACCCAGCGCGCGCGTCGCGGGCAGTTCGACCAGGCGCGGGCATTTCTCGCCCGCAGCCCGGCTCCGGTCGTGTGCGTGCCGGGCAATCACGACCTGCCGTTCCATCGCCCCATCGCGCGTGCGTTCTCGCCTTTGGGCCGCTACCGGGCGGCGCTCTCGTCGGTGGTCGCCGATCGCTTCGTCGATGAGGAAATGGCGGTCTACGGGCTCAACAGTGCCCGTGCATGGCGATGGACCCGTGGGCGGCTGGGGCATGCGCAGATCCACGCGATGAGCAGTTGGTTCGATGCCCATCCTGCCCCGCATTGGCGAGCCGCCGTGATGCACCATCCGCTGCTCAATACCGGTGCCGAGCATCACGGTCTGGTGAGCAAGGCCGAGCGCCTGTTGGGCTTGGCGACCGATACGCGCCCGCACCTGGTCTTCGCCGGGCATCTGCATCATGCGCTGAGCGGCTACACCGGCACGGGGGAGCAGACGCTGGTCATCCAGGCCGGCACGGCGACCTCGCACCGGGGGCGGGGGTCGGTCAACAGCTTCAATGTGATTCGTCTGGGCGATCATGAACTGGCGCTGCAGGTGATGTGTTGGGGGGCTGGCGAGTTCGAGGCTGCGGAAGGGCAGACCTTTCGCAGGGAGGCAGGCGTTTGGACGGGGTAGGGTGATAGCCTGTCGGTTCAGCGTTTTCTCGGAATCAGGTTCCATGTTTGACTGTTATCGCCGTCCCGTCGGGCCGCCGTGCGCCGGTGTCGCGCCATGACGCCGTGCCCTGTGTCCCATGTGGAGTGGCGGGTGTCGGATCTTGTGCGTGCGCAGGCGTTGTTCGAGGGGTTGTTCGGCTGGCGGTTCGAGCGCTTCAGCGATCACTATGCGTTGTACACGCCCCAGGCCGGTGTCTGTGTGGGGTTGTTTGAAACCGCCGAGCGTTCATCCGGGGACTCGCCGATGATCCACGTGGCGGTTACGGGTCTGCATCAGGCCGTGGATAAGGCGCTCGCCCTGGGTGCGCGTCTGGATGTGCCGGTGCGGACCATCGATGGCTACGGGCGCTATGCTCAGGTTCTGGATGCCGACGGCAACCGGGTCGGCCTGTTCGAAGCCCTGGGCGATACCCCAACGCCCTGGGCAACGTGAGTTTCGCTGGCGGCGGGTTCTGAGCCCAGACCACCGCCGTTTGGGTCGGGCGGGTAGTGTTCAGACGCGCTGTGAACACGTCCGTGTGAGCTCGACGGCAGCATCCATGCTGCCGACGGTCTGAACACCACCCGCCCGACCCAAACGGCTCACCTCAAGGGGATGACAGATATGCGGTTGCATCCGCCCGCTTGCGCGGGGCGTAACTAAAGCACGACCCCGCCACCAAGTGCGAATGCCATGACCAGCCGGAAGCACCATCCTCTGTGCTTGCCGACGTTGGGTTTGCTCCGATGGACACGACCCCACATGCTCTTGATCGTGTTGATGGCGCCGTTTGCGCCATTGCTGGCGCAGTCGGCCGCCCCGATGTTCACGCCGGCCGACATTGCGCAATGGCCGGACCGCAGTTTCGATGGCGATACCGCTTACACGCTAGTCGCCCATGACGGCGGTGAGGCGCTGGAGGCTGTGGCGGATGGCACGGCATCGGCCCGTTACCTTGAGCTCGACATCGATCTCGATGCGACGCCTTATCTGGAGTGGTCGTGGCGGGTCGATGGCTTGCCCACCGGCGAGGCCAGCGAGCGGTCGAAGGTGGGCGATGATTACGCCGCCCGTATCTATGTGGTTCGCGAAGGGCTGTTCGGCAAGCTGAGCGCACGAGCGCTCAACTATGTCTGGTCGCGCCGCGAGCCGATCGGCGCCAGCTGGCCGAATGCGTATACGGACCGGGCGGTGATGCGCGTGGTGGACAGTGGCGCTGACGGCTTGGGCACATGGAGGACGCATCGGCGCGATTTGCGGGCGGATTGGCTGGCTGCCTTTGGCGAGCCGCTCGATACGGTCCATGGCATTGCGATCATGACTGACACCGACAACACCGGCAGCGACGCTCGCGCGTTGTATGGGGCGATCCGGCTCTTGCCGGCGACCGGTGAAGGAACGCCCGGCGAGCCGTGACGGTTGGGCATCGTGGCAATCCGTATCAGCGCTTTCACGGTAGGGGTTCTATCTGACGTTTGTACCTCATGCTGCGCTCATAGCAGCGCCGCTTCGAGGCGCTGCTTGCGTTGTTCCCAATCCGGCATGACCTGCCCCAGCAGCTTGAAAAAGCGTGCGTCGTGGTCGCGGTGCTTGGTGTGGCATAGCTCGTGGGTCACCACGTACTCGATGCAGGGACGGGGAGCGCGCACCAGGCTGACGTTCAAGGTCATGGTGCCGGCGCGCGAGAGGCTGCCCCAGCGGGACTGCATTGCGCGCACGATCAGGCGGGGGGAATCGACGCCCTTGAAGTGGAGCACGCTGGCATCCAGCACTTCACTGAATACAGCCCGCGCGCGGTCGAGATACCAGCGGTGCAGCAGCGCTTTGACGCGGTCTGGATCAGCGTCACCGGGCAAGCAGACCAACAGTTTGCCGCGTGCGAGTTTCACGCCAGCCGTGTCGTCCGGCATCAGCTTCAGCCGGTATTGCCGGCCGAGGTACAGATGCGATTCGCCGCTGATGTACTGCCGCGCTGGGGTGCGGGGGCGGTAGCGCTCGAACTCTGCCAGTTGCCGGCTGATCCAGGCAGCTCGTTTCTGCACTCGTTCGGTGATCAAGGCCTCTGAGCAACCGACTGGTGCGCGCACCAGCACGCGGCTGTCGGGGTGCACCTCTATGGCCAAGGTTCGTCGCGATCCCAAGAAGCGTATCTCGTAACGAATGGTGTCGCGTCCGTAGGTCAGGGTACCGATCATGCTTTTCACCCGGCCATCCGGTGGCGGGCGAGCTGCATGGTCTTCTCGATGATCTCGTCCATCTCGTCGGTGGAAAGTCCGATGCCCCGCGCACCCTTCACTTCGTCATAGAGGTAATCGTCGATCTCGTTCATGGTGCGGCGCTGAGCGTCGAGGTCATCCCAGTAGCCGACCTTGCGATTGCGCCGGAAGATGTCCCACACCGCCACGGCGGCCTCTGCAGCGGTTGTTTGGGCCTGTTCGGCGTCGCTCAGGTGGTTCGCCACAAAGGGTTGCAGCAGGCCATAGACGGCGGCTGCATCGGCGTCACCGTTCAGCGCTGGGGGCAAGTCATCACCTTTGCGTAAGATCACGGCATCCTTGATCTCCGTGACGCGTTGCAGGTACTCCATATCGGACAGGCGTTTGGCACGGTAGTCGTCGATGGCCTGCTGGATCAGCTTGGAGAACTTCTCGTAGAAAGCCGGGTCCTGCTCCAGGCGTTCGTTGATGGCACGCTTGGTGGCGTGGGCGATCATGTCGGCCTTGGCACCCAGGTTCTTCTCGCCGCCTGCACCTTGCTCTTCGACCACTTTCTGGAATGCGGCTTCGTCGAAGATATTCACCGGCGCGTTCAACTGCACCACCTCCGAGGCTGAGATGTGCGTATCCAGCAGCTTCTGGATACGCGGCTCGAAATCGCGGTAGTCCACGGATTCCGCATACCGCAGCTTTACCGCTGCTTTTAGATTGACGAAGCGCTTCAGGTCGTTCTTGTAGGCCCGCAGTTTTTGTTCGGGCGTGTCGGTGATGAAGCGTTCGCTGGACAGCGCAATGGCCAGCGTCTTGGCGTAGGCCGACAGTCGCTCGTAGAAATCGGCGCGTAGAGAATCAAGGGCAAGCAGTTGCTCGAAGGCTTCCTCGTCCTGACGGTTCTTCACTGTTTTGAACAGATCCCACAGCTCTGCGTGACGTTGCGGCAGTGCGCGGATTTCCTCATGGATCGAGCTAAGCGCGCCTTCGAGATCCGCCGCCTCGAAGCCTTCCAGCGCGCTGTAGGTGGCCAGCGCCTGATCCAGCTCGCCTAGCACACCTACGTAATCGATGACGTAGCCGAAGTCTTTGGCCTTGCTGCCGGAGTCGTCCTCGTACAGGCGATTCACCCGGGCAATGGCCTGCAGCAAAGTATGATCCTTCAGCCGACGGGTAAGGTAGAGCACTGTGTTGCGCGGCGCATCAAAGCCAGTCAGCAGCTTGTCCACCACGATGAGGATCTCAGGGTCGTCGCCGTTCTTGAACGCATTGATGATGCTCTTGTTGTAGTCCTCCTCAGAACCATAACGCTTCATCATGCGCTGCCAGAAGGCCACCACCGCGTCGGTGGATTCCTCAGCGTCGATCTCGTCGAAGCCTTCGCGCTCATCGGGCGGGGAGATGATCACCTCGCTGGTGACCGCGGCCAATTCGTCCAGAAACGCCTTGTAGCGCAGCGCCGCCGTCTTGTTGGGGGCCACCAGCTGCGCCTTGAAGCCGGTGCCCTGCCAGTTTTGGCGGTAATGCTCGCTGATGTCGAAGGCGCGCATGTAGATCACTTGCTCGGCCTTGTTCAGCATCTCGGCGCGGGCGTACTTCTTCTTCAGATCGGCCTTTTGCTGGTCGGTCAGCCCCTGAGTGTGGCGCTCGAACCAGATGTCGATGGCGGCCTGGTTTTGCTCCAGCTCCACCATGCGCCCTTCGTAGAGCAGCGGCACAATCGCGCCATCGGCCACCGCTTGGTCGATGGCGTAGGTGTGGATCACGCCGCCAAACTTTGCCACGTCGCTCTTCTCGCGGGTCAAGAGCGGGGTGCCCGTGAAACCGATGTAGCAGGCATTCGGGAACATCTGCCGCATGCGGGCCGAGTAACCACCCAACTGGGTGCGCTGGGTTTCGTCTACCAGTACGAAAATGTCGGGCGAGGTATCGCTGAATTTCTTATAGGCCAGCGCCTTGTCGAACTTGTGCACCAGGGTGGTGACGATATGCGCCTTGCCGTCGGACACTAACTCCACCAAGTGGCGGCCGCTCTCGGCGCGGTCGGGCGAGAGGCCGCAGGCGGCGAAGGTGTTGCCGAGCTGCTTGTCCAGATCCACCCGGTCGGTCACCAGCACGATGCGCGGGTTGCGGATGGCCGGCTCAAGCGCCAGCGCGCGGGCCAGCATGACCATGGTCAGTGACTTGCCTGAGCCCTGGGTGTGCCAGACGATGCCGCCGCGACGCTTGCCGCTGTCGTCCGTCTGCTTGACCCGCGCGAGTACCTCGCGGATGGCGAACACTTGTTGGTAGCGCGCAATCTTGCGCACGCCGCCGTCGAACACCGTGAAGGCCCAAGCCATCTCCAGCAGGCGCTCGGGGCGGCACAGGGCGTAGAGCGCCCGATCCTGCCCGGTCACCTGCCGGCCCAGCAAATACGGTGCAGCTTTCTCGCGCACACCCAGCTCGGCAAAGGCCAGATCGAACAGCGAGGCTTTAACCGACTCGGGCAGCGGGCGCTCCAGCAGCGGCGCCAAGTCTGCATCCGCCACATCCTCCTTCCACATCGACCAGAACTTGGACGGCGTGCCGGTGGTGGCGTACCGGGCCTCATTCTTATTCACCGCCAGCACGGTCTGCACATAAGTGAACAGGCGTGGGATGTACTCGTCGCGCTGGTTGCGGATGGTCTGCGAGATGGCCTGCGTCACCTCGATCTTCGGCGCCTTGCACTCGATCACCGCGAAGGGGATGCCGTTGACGAACAGCACGATATCCGGCCGGCAGGTCTCGACGCTGCGCGTGCGCTCCACCGCGAACTCGGCGGCTACGTGGTAGGTGTTGTTGGCCGGGTTACGCCAGTCCACATAATTAAGCGTGAAGCTCTTCAGATCGCCCTCTATGGACTGCTCCAGTGCTACGCCCAGCGTCAGCAGATCGTATACCGCCTCGTTGGTCTTGAGCAGGCCGTCGTACTTCACGTTCTTCAACCGCTGGATCGCGCTTTGGATGTTCTCTTCACTGAAGAGGTAGCTGCCGCCCTTGTGCTGGATGCGGTTCAGCTTCTTCAGCTGCTCGCGTAGGACCGCTTCCAGCAACACATTGCTGGCACGGCCAGCCCGAGCGGCCAGTGCCTCGGCGGGTGCCAGGTATTGGTAGCCCAGGTTGACTAGCACTTGTATGGCGGGGATCTGGGAGACGTACTTCTCATCGAAGCGGAAGGTGTCCATCACGAAGCCACCCTGATACGAGCAGCGGCTTCTACCTTGTCGATGATTGCCTTAACGCAGCTGTCGATGGGACTTCCTTCCTGGAAATCGGCGGGGGCTGATAACGTGGCCCGGCCGTCATTGATGAGCTGTTCTGCAGGCTTCTTGGCGCCCCGCTTATTCGGGTTGTAGACCGCGATTGAATGGCCACCCTGATCTTTTACCAGCCTCATGCACGGGATGTCGGTTTCACCATCCCCGATAAAAATCATGTTCTCGAAAGGAACCGGCCGTTGATCCTTTGGCACGAACGTGTTGATGACCGAATTATCGTAAACGTCCAGGCTGCCCTTGTTGATGCGGAACAGGTACTGAGTTTTTGTGGTGTAGTTCATTGCCAGGGCAGGCCAGCAGGCTACACCGTTGTGATCGAACATGAAGCCTGAGGCGTAGACTTTTTTGAACTCCTTGTAGATCGGTGTGCCTTCGACCATTTCGCGGATTCCGGATGAGATGACGAAGTGCTCAAGCCGAACGCCCTTGCTCCTGGCATAAGCGTTGACCCGCTTGAACCAACCCTCTACTCCCGGAAACAACGTAATGTTCTTCCCGAAATTTTTGAAGTCCGATTTGTGTACCCTGATGTCCGCCTTATCTGCCTCCCGCAGCATCGCCCACATATAGGCGAGGATCTGATCCATCTCATGTTGTTTTGCCAAGCTGTTGACGAACGTCCAGAAGGCCTTCGACAGCATGTTCAAGGCAGGGATAAAGTCATACTCTTGCATGTTCCCTGGGGCGAGTGTGCCATCGAAGTCGTAGGCAATTGCCATGGGGATGAGCTTCCTAGACATCGACGGTATCCTCGGCGTTCTCAGCGATTGGTAGCCGCCATTGGCCGGTTAGCAGCTTCTGCATCAGACCGCGTTTCTGAGACTTGAGTACCGAGGCTTGGGTACGCAAGAGATTGATCTCCTCTCTTGCTGTGTTCAGGATTTCATTAATGCTTCGCTGCTCAGTCAAGGGAGGCAACGGTATGTTAATGCGCGCAAACTCCTTCCAACGTAGACTGCCACGGCGATCGACGGAGGCATTGGTGCTTGCTGCAAAAAGCTGACGTAGCTTCTCCGTTTTAAGCAGCTTGAACAAGTATCCGTCATCGACCCGCGACGCATCCGCTTGGAACACCGTGTAGATCGGGCTTACTAAGCCGGCAGGCATCAAGTCCTGGTATCCGATAGAGCCCTCCTCAATGTGATTGGTGGCGTACGCGAACTGACCTCGTTGGACCAGCTTGTATTTCGTGGTGTCGTGGCTAAACACCTGCTTCTTGAAGTATTGTAGTGAGTCGACCAGTCCGTCGTGTTTTGTGCAAGACAGCACGGGTAGCTCGGCAGTCCCCCCTCTCGCAACCGATATTTCACGGGCAATCTGTCCGATCTCGACGACCGGCCACTCGCCTGACATCGAAAACCAATGCAGTGACTTTGGCTCGGATGCTCCGTACTGACGTAAGCGCGTCAGTCCGAACAGAAGTTGGCCAGAGAGTGCTTCGTTCAGGTGCTCCTTCGCCGTGATCAGCTGCTCGGTTTTCTGGATGGCGTCGTCCCAAGTCGACAGGAGGTCGGCAATCTTTTTCTGAAATTCGACGCTGGGTAATGGCACGCATTGACGTTTAAGGTTTCTTCCATTAATGACGGGAACTGTGCCGTTATTGCAAAAGCGTTGTAAATCTTGAAAATCGAACCAGTAATACAGGTATTCAGCTGAGCAAGAGCTTGGATCTCTTGCGATCACTACAATTAGGTTGTCGTCCGTGAGGCTTGCGTGTCGAAGGATGCGCTTGTTGTTGTTTCTTAGCGCGGCACCAACTCGCGGGAATACGATGCTCCCGGAAGGAAATGGTTTGGCCCTTATTTCTTCGAGAACATTGTCATCGACGTAGTTGAGAGTCCTATCAAGATATTTGGTGTTTCCGTGCGCGTTGAGGTCACCAACCTTGACATATGGCCATTTTCCTTTTGATTGACCTTGGTAGCCCAGGCTGAAGGTGTAACCTTGTTGCACTGTTGCGATTTCGCCGAGCGGATATTCGATCAGCCGGTAACATGCGAGTGGTAGAGTCGAGTTGCTGCTGAGAGCGGCGATAGTCCTGGTGCTCATTTCTTCTTCCCCCGTTTTTTGTCATCCAACTGCCGCTCGGTCTGCTCCAACGCCGCCAAGTCCTCCGCATCCGCCGCCAGCCGCGCCGCCTCGCGCCGGGCGGCGTCGAAGCTCTCGTAGCGTTCCAGCGCCAACTTCTCCGCCACGATGGCGCGCAGCTTGCCGGCGTGGGTCAGCACCTCGCGGTCGTTGAACCGCAGGAAGGCGTCGAGCTTATCTTCCCAGTCGCGCATGGTCAGGGTGCGGCGGCGCTGTGCTTGATCCTCGGCATAGTCGAGGTACATGACGACGATGCGGTCGAGGGCCTCGATCTCTTTGCGGCTGAGGTAGTTCTTGGCGATGGTGACGTCCTGCTTGCGCACCCGGCCGCCGACCCAGGTGGTCAGGCCCATGTTGGGCAGGGTGGGGTCGGCACGGCCAGCGATGAGCTCAGGCGCGGTGTGGCCAGTGACGGCCCAGAGCATCTTGTTCTGCACTTTCTTGAAAAATAGTTGGGCGGCCTCGGACTTGCTGTCGTAGTCGACTGCCGTGGCATAGATGTCACGGATCTTCTGGTAAAAGCGCTTCTCCGAGGCGCGGATGTCGCGGATGCGCGCCAGCAGCTCGTCGAAGTAGTCCCAGCCGCCGGGTTCCTTGAGGCGGGCGTCGTCCAGCACGAAGCCCTTGACCAGGTATTCGCGCAGGTGGGTGGTTGCCCACTGGCGGAACTGGGTACCGCGTGGGGAGCGCACCCGGTAACCCATGGCCAAGATCATGTCCAGGTTGTAGTGCTTGAGCGTGCGATTCACCGCCCGACCACCCTCTTGGCGAACTTGTAAGCGTTCCTTACAAGTTGCCTCCTCGCTCAACTCTCCCTCGGCATAGATGGCCCTGGTGTGCTGGGTGATGTTCTGCGGGGTGGTGTCGAATAGGGTGGCGATCTCGGCCTGGGTCAGCCAGACGGTACCGCCCTCGGCGCGCAGCTGAATGGTGGCGCTGCCGTCCTCGGCCGTGTAGAGGATCAGTTCGCCGCCGCTCATACGCCCAGCTCCTTGAGATACTGCTTCATGCGCGTGCGCACCTCTGCCAGTTCGCCTTCCAGGCGCTCGATCTCCTGCTCGACGGTGGCGACGTCGATTTCCTCCTCTTCCTCGAAGGTATCCACGTAGCGCGGGATGTTGAGGTTGAAGTCGTTGTCGGCGATCTCCTGCAAGCTGGCAACGTGGGCGTATTTGTCCACCGGCTGGCGGGCGCGGAAGGTTTTGAGAATCATCGCCAGGTGCGCGTCGAGCAGGGCGTTCTGGTTCTTGCCACTCTGGTAGGCGCGGCTGGCGTCGATGAACAGTACGTCCTGGCAGTCTTCGCGGGCCCCGCCCTTTTCGCGGGCGCGGTCGAACATCAGGATGGCAACTGGGATGGACGTGGTGGGGAACAGGTTTCCCGGCAGGCCGATGACGGCATCGAGCAGGTTTTCCTCGATCAGCGCGCGGCGGATGCGGCCTTCGGCGCCACCCCGGAACAGCACGCCGTGGGGTACCACCACGGCCACACGGCCTTCCTGTGGCAGCGCGGTTTCAATCATGTGGGTGATGAAGGCGTAGTCGCCCTTGGATTTGGGCGGCATGCCGCGCCAGAAGCGGCTATAGCGGTCGGCCTCTACCTCGGCGCCACCCCATTTGTCGAGGCTGAAGGGCGGGTTGGCCACTACCACGTTGAAGCGCATCAGGCGGTCGGCCTCGACCAGCGCCGGGCTGTTGATCGTGTCGCCCCATTCGATGCGGGCAGCGTCCTTGCCGTGCAGGAACATGTTCATGCGTGCCAGCGCCCAGGTGCTGCCGTTGACCTCCTGGCCGAACAGGGCGAAGTCGCGGCTGCCTTGCGCCTCCACCAGCGCGGCGGCCTCGATCAGCAAGCCGCCGGCGCCGCAGGTGGGGTCGCAGATGCGGTCGCCAGGCTTTGGGGCGGCCAGTTGCGCCAACAGCTTCGACACCTGCTTGGGCGTGTAGAACTCGCCAGCCTTCTTGCCGGCGTCGGACGCGAAACGCTCGATCAGGTAGATATAGGTGTCGCCGATCACGTCTTCGGAGACGCGCGAGGGGCGCAGGTCGAGCTTGGCAAAGTCACCCAGCAGGTTTTCCAGACGGCGGTTACGGTCCTTGGTCTTGCCGAGGTTTGCCTCGGAGTTGAAATCGATGTTGCGGAACACGCCCTCGAGCTTGGCCTTGTTGGCCTCCTCGATGTGGTCGAGCACGATGTTGATCAGTTCGCCGAGATTGGCTGCTTTACGGCGCTCGTACAACGCATGGAAGTCGGCAAGGAAGCGGTCGTTGACCTTGCCGGTCTTGTCGTCCTTGAACTCGATGTAGGGCAGGATGAAGCGCTCGCGTTCCAGTTTACGGCGGATGCGCTCTTCGTTGTCCCCGTACTCCTTCTGATACTCGGCGTAGTGGTCGGCCCACTGGTCACTGATGTATTTGAGGAACAGCATCACCAGGATGTAGTCCTTGTACTGCGCCGGATCGATGACACCGCGAAAGGTGTCGCAGGCGGCCCAGGCGGTGTTGTTGACATCTTGCTGGGTGAGCTGGTTGGTCATGGCGTAGTCTCGTAGGCAAGCTTCATCAGAATGTGGGTGGACAGGCGCTGGCGCAGGGTGGCGATGCGGGCCAGCAGTGCTTGTTCTTGTTCGGCCAGGGCGGCGGCCTGCGCGATGTGTTGCTGCGTGGCCAGCGAGGGCAGTGGCACCTCTAGCGTCTTCAGGGCTTCGGCGCTGATCATCCGCACCGAGGTGCCTTCGGCCAGCGCCGCCAGTTGGGTCTGGGTGGCCGGCGCGTTGATGTACCAGCACAGGTAGGCTGGCAGCACCTTGTGGGGCCGGATCAGCAGCATCGGCGCCGAGAGCACGGCCGGGCCGATACCTTCCAGCACCTGAGCCGCACCATTGCTGCGACCCCGCGAACGGAACAGCAGATCGCCGGCACGTAGCAGGTGGTGGGTCTTGCCCTTGGGTAGCGCCACCCTGACGGCCTCTTCGGCATGCAGCAGGTTGGCCTCGTCGATGTCTTTCATCTGGATGACCGAGACATTGCCCTGCGGGTCGTGCTCCAGGCGCGACCGGAAGGGATACCCCATCTGTACTTCAGTCAGTTCGTCTAGACGCATAAATGCGAGAATGCCGTTACGACAATATCAGTAAAGTCGAATCTAGACGTCTCACTACTTCGGGTCAATTAAAAGTAACGGCGTTTCTACAGATTGTCCGCTGATGCTGAGTGCGGGAGTGATCGGCGGCTAACCAGTGAAGGAACGCCCGGCGAGCCCTGACGGTCTATGCCGCAGGTGTGCGATGCATCCTGCGACGAAGAGGCATGACTATGAATCGAGCTATCCGTTGGCAACCGTTCGCGGTGGTGATCGTCCTGGTGTCGATGATGTTACTGACGCTACCGGCGCTGGCCCACCACGGGTGGGGGTGGGCGATGGATGAGATCACCGAGATCACCGGTGAGGTCGTCGATGTTCGTCTTGGTAATCCCCACGGTGAAGTCACTCTGGATGTCGACGGCGATACCTGGGTGGTCGAGGTGGGCCAGCCGTGGCGCAACGAGCGCGCCGGGCTCACCAGCGAGCTTCTCTCGACCGGCCGCGTCATCACGGCGGTGGGCAACCGCTCGGCGAAGGAGGGCGAACGGCTTTTGAAAGCCGTGCGCATCGTGATCGACGGTAAGAACCACGACCTATACGAGGGCCGGATACCCTGAGCGCATGATCGCCGATGCGTTGGCCGCCCTGGAAGCCTTGGGGCCGGTGGCGGCGCTGCGCGGTTCGGTGTGGGTATACCCGCTGGTCAATGTCGGGCATGTGCTGGGCATCGCGCTGCTGGTCGGTGCCATTGTGCCGCTGGACCTGCGTCTTTTGGGGTTCTTCAAGGGGGTGTCAGCCGCCGCGCTCTGGCCGGTGCTGACCCGTTGCGCCGGTGTCGGGCTGGGCTTGGCATTGGTGACCGGTGTGATGTTGTTCGCCACCCGTGCGGCGGAGTACGCGGCCTCGGGTTTGTTCATTGCGAAGTTGATCATCGTGGCCGTGGGTGCGCTGAACGTCATTGCCGTTCACTATGCGGAATCGAAGCAGCACTCGGCCATGCGGCAGGGCGCCGACTCGCCGATGCAAGGGTATGTTCGTTTCGGTGCGGGGGTGTCGTTGGCGGCGTGGCCGGCGGCCCTGGTGTTCGGGCGCCTGGTGGGTTACTTCTGATGCCGACAAATTGTTGGCATCGCTGACATCGAGGTCACAGACGACGCAGTCGGCACAGGACATCATGGGCGAACCCGACGAAGGCCAGACTCCAAGCGGCCACCGCGAAGGCCAGCATGATGCCCGGTAGAGGTGCCAGAAATGGCAACGGTAGCGCTTCGGTCAGGCGCTGGCTGCAAGCTGCGTACATGCCGATGGGAAACACCGCGCCCCAATACAGCGGGTCGTAGCGCAGCGGGAAGCGCCGCAACAGGTGTCGCCAGATAGCCAGCAGCACCAGCATCGGGATCCACCAGGTGCCGGTTGCCCAGTAGAAAACTGTGAACCCCTTCAGAAAGGGCAGCAGCGATTGCAGGAAGGGCGCGTCCGGCGCGTTGAGGATGAGCTGGCACCCGGCCAACGTGGAGATCGCCATCGCGCCCATGTTGATCCAGTACGGCGGCGACAGGTCGGCGGGCGAAAAGGCGAAGAAGGTATAGCGGTAGAAGATCAGCGACATCATCCAGATGTAGAGCATACCGCCCCACAGCCACATCGACAGCGCGAAGAAGTTGAGTTCCAGCCGGTAGGGTTGTCCGAGCCGGGTGGCAAGCAGGGCCGACAGCAGGGCGATGGATTGCGTGGAAACGACCGCCAACAGCCAGCCGCCATTAACGCCTTTGTCCAGCGTCGGCTTGTCGGTTTTGACCACCAGCACCGTGAACACCGTGTAGGTCAGCAGCAGCCACAGCAGCAGGGCCATTCCCCACAGTGCCAGTGCGGCCGTGCGGCTGTCGGCGATCAGCAGACTCTGGCTTCCAAGCACGGCGCTTGCAGCGACTGCGGTAAAAAAGCCCGGTGCCCGCAGATGGTCGAAAAGATCGGTCTCCATCCGCCGTGGCCACAGCCAGGCGCGTGCGAGATAGGCGAACCAGAGGCCGGCGTAGAGCACGCTGTTGAGCAGGAACAGAGCCCAGGACAGCCGGATCCAGTCGAGCAGATGCGCGGCGATCGAGACAATACCGGTCGCCATTGCCATGCCGAAGTAGGCCGGTGACAACCCGGCCAGCTCCGCGCGCAGTGCGACGCTGCGGTCGGTCAGCGCGCGAACGGTCATGATCGATGTCGCGGCCTCGGCTTCAGAACGGCAACGGTAACGGCTCGCCAGCGAGGTGCGCGAGGAACATGAAGCCGGAGACCAGCACCGCGTTGATCGCCCAGGCTACCGTCATGTAGCGCGCCATGCCGCTGTACAGCGGCGACTCGGTGTTGTCGGCATCGACCCAGATCGTGCGCATGATCCACGCGGTGTAAACCAGGAACGCAGCCAGCAGCAGGCCCAGGGTGGTGCTGTCGACCTGGGCGTAGACCATCACGATGCCGCCGAATAGCAGATGGCTGAGCAGCACACCGTAGATCCAGAACGCGACCCACAACCGGGTATGGCCTTTGGCGTCAGGGGAGAAAAAGGTCGCGAGTGTGCTCATGGTGAATCCTCCGAATTCGGCGTGGTGCCCGGCCTGCGAGTCTTGCGCCGAACTTAGCGCTGATAACTTTGGCAGCGCCTGACTTGCATCAATGAAATCGCCGATTGTTCGGGTACTGTCGACCCCTTCCGGCGTCGGGCTTTTACCGGACCTTGTGCACGGTTCTCCGCGAAGTGCTCCCATGAAGGACCTGCGCGACCTCTTTTGCGGTCAACGTGGCTCGGCCGGGAAACATTCGCGCAGCAGGGCTACATTCGGGGAGATGCCAGGGACAAATCGGGCAAATCTATCCGGTTCCAGCGCGTTTTTTTTGGTGTTCGCGATGTCGAAGGATGCTGACGTCAGAAACGAAAAAGCCCCGGCAATACTTGATTGCCGGGGCTTTCCTGTCTGGAATCTGGTGGAGCTGAGGGGAATCGAACCCCTGACCTCGACAGTGCGATTGTCGCGCTCTCCCAACTGAGCTACAGCCCCAGATCATCGGAAGGCGCGCATCATAGCGCGGTGCCCGGTGCTTGTCACCTATCCGCCGGCGGCTTTTTATCCTTCCCGAACTGCCGGTATCCTGCGCCATCGAAGGCCCACCCGGCGGTCGTAATGCCCCTGGATGTACATCGCATACTGCTGTTCACCAAAGCGCCCGTGCCCGGGCGGGTGAAGACACGCCTGGCCGCGCATCTGGGTGCGCGCGGGGCGGCGGCCTTGTACAGCCGGCTGGCTTACCGTGCCGCCGCCGATCTGACCACGGCGGGGATCGGGCAGGTGGAGATCTGGGCCGCGCCGGATGCGCGCCATCCGTTCTTCGCCCGCTGTCGGCGCGAGCTCGGCCTGCCGGTGTACCGTCAGCGCGGTGCCGATTTGGGTGCGCGCATGAGCCACGCGCTGTGCGATGCGCTACGGCGGGGCGGGCGGGCGGTGATCGTCGGCGCGGATTGCGTCTCTCTCACGCCCACGCAAGTGGCGGATGCCCTGGCCTGCCTGGACGGGCATGACATGGTGTTCATACCCGCGGAGGATGGCGGCTATGTGCTGGTGGGCGCCTCTGTGCATCATCCGGGTGTGTTCCGCCGCGTGCCCTGGGGCAGTGGACAGGTGATGCGCGTCAGCCGCCGCCGGCTTCGTGAGTGCGGTGTGGACTGGGTGGAGTCGGGTACCGGTTGGGACCTCGATCGTGTTGAAGATCTGCGCCGCTGGCGCACCATGGAGGCCGCATGCTGAGTTATCGCCACGCTTTCCATGCCGGTAATTTCGCCGATGTGGTCAAGCATCTGGTCCTGGTGGGTCTGATCGATGCGTTGCAAGCCAAGCCCGGCGGGCTGACGATCATGGACACCCACGCCGGTGCGGGGGCCTATCGGCTGGATGACGATCGCGCGCTGCAGACCGGTGAAGCGGCGGCGGGTATCGGAGCGCTGCGCGGCACGCCCGCGGAGCCGGACAGCATGCTCGCCCGCTATCTGACGCTGTGCGACCGCTGGGCCGAGGACCATCCGGCCGCCTATCCCGGTTCGCCGGCACTGATCGCGCAGTTGCTGCGCCCGCAGGACCGCCTCATCGCCTGCGAGTTGCACCCCGAGGACCACGCGATATTGAAGGCGCGGTTTCGCGGCAACCCCCAGGTAGCCGTACATCGGCGGGATGGTTTCGAAGCCGTGCGCGCATTGTTGCCGCCGCAGGGCAGCCCGCGCGGTCTGCTGTTCATGGACCCCGCCTACGAGACGGCGGGGGAGTTCGAGCGCGTGGCGGCGGCGGTGCTTGAAGCCCATCGGCGCTGGCGTGCCGGCGTGCAGGCGATCTGGTATCCACTGCTGGCACGCAAGCCGGCCACGGCTTTGCTGAATGCCGTGCGCCAGGCCGGCTTGCCCAATACGATGGTGGCGGAGCTGGCCTTGTTGCCGGCCGACGCGCCGCTGGGCATGACCGGCTGCGCTATGCTGCTGGTCAACACACCCTGGCCGGTGCAGCAGAACATCGCCGCCTGGCTGCAAACCCTGCATAGCCGCTTGTCGCCCGGCGGCGAGGGCGGTAGCCGGGTGGAGATACTGTGACCTGTCACGGCGAATGGCGATCAACACGGAGGATGGACAGCGCGTGGCCCTGGAAACCCTGGTCGATGTAACAACGCTTCGCGAGAAGCTGGACGATCCCACATGGCGGGTGGTGGACTGCCGCCATAACCTCATGGCCCCCGAGGCCGGACGCGAGGCCTACCGGCAGGCGCACATACCCGGTGCGGTGTACGCGCACCTGGATGAGGACCTGGCCGGGCCGATCACCCCGGCCAGCGGCCGCCACCCCTTGCCGGAACCTGCCGAGCTCGCCCGTACGCTGGGGCGCTGGGGAATAAACCGCCAGACCCAGGTCGTGGTCTATGACGACGCTGGCGGCGCCATCGCCGCCCGCCTGTGGTGGCTGCTGCGCTGGCTGGGACACCGCAGCTGTGCGGTACTCGACGGTGGCTGGCAGGCCTGGACCGCCGCGGGTGCACCGGTGACCGACGCGGTGCCGCAGATCGAGCCGGTCGAGTTCGCCATCCGTCACGGCGATAGTCTGGCGTGGGTCGATGAGGCCTATCTGCTGATGAACCTGCACAGCCATCGCGATCTGGTCATCGATGCCCGCGCCGCGCCCCGATATCGCGGCGAGGTGGAGCCTATCGACCCGGTGGCCGGTCATGTGCCCGCGGCAGTCAACCTGCCGTTCGACGGTAACCTGGACGAGAACGGCCGCTTCCGCCCGCCCCAGGCGCTGGCTCAGCGCTTCCAGGCCGTGCTGGGCGATCGTGGGCCGGGCAGTGCGGTACACATGTGCGGGTCGGGCGTGACCGCCTGCCACAACCTGCTGGCGATGGAGGTCGCCGGGCTCACCGGTTCGCGCCTGTACCCGGGGTCCTGGAGCCAGTGGATTCGCGACCCCGACCGGCCGGTGGCCCGTGGCGACGAGTAAGCCGTCTGCCCTCGCATGTGCCTGATCCTGCTCGCGTTGGGGGTCAGCCGGCGCTTTCCGGTGGTGCTCGCGGCCAACCGCGACGAGTTCTACGCGCGGCCCAGCCAGCGCCTGGCGGCGTGGGACGGCCCGGACGGCATCCTCGGTGGCCGTGATGCGCAAGGCGGGGGGACGTGGATGGCACTGAGTCGCCAGGGTCGCTTTGCCGCGGTCACCAATGTGCGCGCAGCCGGCGTGCCGCGGGCCGGGCCGCGTTCACGTGGCGGTCTGGTGACGGACTTCCTCGCCGGTGAGCGCAGCGCGCGGGCGTACCTGGCCGATGTGCTCCACCGTCGTGATGAGTATGGCGGGTTCAACCTGTTACTGGCCGATGCGTCCGGCTGGTTCGTCGGCGGCTGTCTGGACCCCTCGCCGCGACGGTTGACGCGTGGCCTGTACGGGTTGTCGAATCACCGCCTCGATACGCCTTGGCCGAAGGTCGTCCACGGCCGCCGCGGGTTGGCGAGCATCCTCGCCAATGACGACGACGGCATCCTGCCCTCCTTGATGACGCTGCTGGGCGACAACCGGCAGGCGCCCGATGAACGCTTGCCGACGACCGGCATCGGCTTGGAGCGCGAGCGCGTGCTCTCGCCACTGTGCATCCACAGCCCTGACTACGGCACGCGGGTGTCCTCCGTCATGATCATGAATCACGACCGTGTCATCGACCTGGTTGAACGACCGCGCGCAACCGTCGACGGCCACGACGACGTCCGCCTGCGTTGGGCGCTCGATCACGCCTTGGCGTCCGGATGATGGCCGGCACCTTCAAGGACCATTTCTCGTCGCGCGCCGCGGACTACGCGACGTTCCGGCCGTCATACCCCGATGCGCTCGCCGACTATCTGGCCTCGATCGCCCCGGCGCGGGCGCTCGCCCTGGATTGCGGCTGTGGCACCGGGCAGTTGTCGGTGCTGCTGGCGGCGCATTTCGAGCAGGTGGTCGCCACGGATGCCAGCGCGCAGCAGATCGCACACGCGACGGCCGCGCCGCGGGTGACTTATCGCCATGCACCGGCCGAGACCTCCGGCCTGGCGGATGGACGCGTCGACCTGGTCACGGTCGCCCAGGCAGCCCACTGGTTCGATCTGGACGCCTTCTATACCGAAGTGCGCTGGGTGCTCAAGCCGGGCGGCGTGTTGGCTCTGATGACCTATGGCGTCATCGAGGCGGACGGTGCGGTGGGGGCGGTGCTGTCGCATTTCTACCAGTCGGTCGTCGGGCCGTACTGGCCGGCAGAGCGTCGACATGTGGAGACCGGCTATCGCCTGCTGCCGTTTCCATTTTCCGAGCTCACCCCGCCGCCGTTGTCCATGCGCGCCCTCTGGAGTGCCGATCAACTGCTGGGGTATGTGGACACCTGGTCCGCCGTCCGCAAGGCAGAAGACGCCCTGGGGCGCGGGCCGTACGAGGCGTTCGCCCGCGATCTGCTGACGGCCTGGGGGCCTGCGGACACCCGCCGCGAGATCCGTTGGCCGCTGAGTATGCGTGTAGGGCGCTCCCCCTGGCTGACGTAGGCGGCATACCCGGCGTTGTAGGCCCCCCCACTGCACGGCGTGTTTGCGATCAGTGATCGGGAATCCCGACCGCCGCGCCGGCATGACGGAGCAGGGCGACGACATGCTCGGGAAGGGTGTCGAAGGCAACGAAAAAGTCGCGGCAGCGGTACTGCGGGTCGAGTCGCCGGACCTCGCGCGCGAACGCTGCCGCGCCATCCGCGATGCCGGCGATCGACAGCGTCATGGCGGCCAGGGTGAGGATGTGCGCATGTGCGTTCGGCTGGCGTGCCGCGCGCATCGCCCAGATGGCTGCCGCCTCGTAATCGCCGCAGCCGAGTTTCAATAATGTCCGCCCGGCGTCCATACCAAAACGCAGCGGATCGAACGGGCTGAGCCGCTGCGCCCGATCCAGCGCCGAAACGGCGCGCTTCGGGTCGCCGCCGAGGGCATTCACAATGCCGATCGCATAGTGGCCGAAGGCGTAGCTCGGACTGAGCGCGACGGCCGCTGACAGATTGTCGTCAGCCGCCTCGCGCATGCCGTTGAGCCACAGTGCCCGCCCCATGGCGGTCTGCACGAAGGCGTCGCGGCTGTCGACGGCCAGGCCGTCACGTGCCGTGCGCAGTGCCGCCTCGCGGGTCTGCTCGCAATCCTCGCCGGCCCAATGGATGAACGAGCGACGGAAACAGGTGGAGGATTTGCCGGCGTAGGCCCGTGCAAGTCCGCGATCCAGGCGGATGGCGGTGTCGAAATACCCGCCGGCGAGGTCGTTGTCCGCGCGCGTATAACGCAGGCTGTGCCAGGCACCGCGATGATAGGCGCCCCAGGCGTCGAGCCGGGGGGGCGCGGCGAGTGTTCGTTGGCGCTCGGCGGTGTCGACGCCGCCCTCGAGCATGCCGAGGATGGCATCGATGATCTCATCCTCGATCTCGAACAGCTTCTCGGCGCTGCGGTCGTAACGCTCGCTCCAGAGGCTTTTGCGGCTTTCCGCCTCGCACAAGTCGACCGTCACCCGCACCCGCTGCGCTCTCTGCACCAGAGAGCCGGTCAGTACATAGCGCACGCCCAGCTCGTGTCCGACGGTGCGCAGGTCGATGTCCGCCCTGCGGTAACGGAACGACGAGCCGCGCGCGATCACGAACAGCCGGTCCACCCGGGCCAGTAGGGTGATGATATCGGCAGCGATACCGTCGGCCATGCCGCCGGGGTCCTCCGGGCCGGATACGGAGGTGAACGGCAACACGGCGATGGATGGCTTGTCGGGCAGGCACAGGGTTTGGCTGTCACCCGACTGCGACGCCGCGCTCGCGATGTCGTCGAGTACGCTGTTGCCGGCTGTGAGGATGGTGCGGGCGGAAGCCGCGGCCCGCGGCAACGGTGGCGGCGTGGGCGACGGGAGCGTCCGGCGTTCGCGGGCGAGGGCGATGCGCTTGTCGGCCGGGGAGTGTGCGGCCATGGCATCGAGCACGCGCAGGTGCATGGCCCGAAAGGCATGACGGCGCTCGATCAGCCACGCCTGATACTGCGGACACGCGGGCAGTTCGAGGCCCTCGAGAAATTCCCCCCGAAACTGGCCGATCAATTCGGCGAGCTGCCCATCGTCCAGTGCGGGGAGATTCGCCACGACGGCCTCGATGCTCGGTGCATCGACCGTCATGGCGGAGAGGTCCAGCCTAACGTTTTCGCGGTCCGCCTGGAGGCGTCGGCACGCCGCGTCGTCGACCAGGCCGCGCAGCCGGTTCAGGCTCCAGCGCAGCGAGCTGCGCGGGTCATCGGCGCCCTCCCAGAAGATCTCGCACAAGCGCTCGCGGCGCAGCGGTTGCGGGCTGAGCGCCAAGTAAGCCAGCAGCGCACGGGTTTTCTTCGAGGGTGGTAGCGTCGTGGGGGCTTCGCCGCGCGAGAGCGTCAGCGACCCGAGGACGCGAAGGGTGAGGGGCTTCTGATTCACGGACGGCATTATGATGCGCGATGGCGCTTGACGCGACCACCGCCGGTTAACGAAGCTCGCCATCGGACATGGATGCAAAAGGCGGTTGGATGTACAAGCGAACCGGCATGCTGGCGGTTGCGGCGCTTTGCGTGCTCACCTCACCGGCCTCGCCCGCACGCCAGGTCGGCGAGGTCGACTTCCAGCCGTGCACCATCACCGCCCTGGGCGATGCCTGGGTCAAAGCGGCCCAGTGCGCCAGCGTCGAGGTGGCTGAGGACCATGACCACCCGGACGGCCGTCGCATCACCCTGGCGCTGGCGTTGATCCCGGCGCGGCGGCCGGTTGCCATAGCAGACCCGGTCGTCTTCCTGGCCGGCGGGCCGGGGCAGTCGGCGATCGAGTCCTACTACACCATTGCGCAGGCGCTGGAGCGCTTGCGCAACGACCGCGACATCCTGCTCATCGACCAGCGCGGCACGGGCGGCTCGAACGCCTTGCACTGCGAGATGCCCGACGCGGCCGGCTTGGCGGAACCCTCCGACGCGCAACTGCGCGCCATCGCCGAAGACTGTCTGGCTGCGCTGGGCGAGCGCGCCGACGTGCGTCACTACACCACCGTCGATGCGGTTCGCGATCTGGAAACCGTGCGCCAGCGCCTGGGCGCGCCGGCCTTCAACCTCATCGGTACCTCCTACGGCACCCGTGTGGCGCTGGACTACCTGCGTCGCTATCCGGCGGCCGTGCGCACGCTCGTGCTCGATGGCGTCGTGCCGCCGCAACTGGCGCTGGGCCAGGAGCACGCGCGCAACCTGGAGACGGCGCTGGCGCGTATCTTTGCCGCCTGCACCGAGAGCGACGCGTGCCGACAGCGCTTCGGCGACCCGGCGGCCACCTTGGCGACCTTGCGCGCGCGGCTGGCCGAGGCGCCCATGCCGGTGACCCTGCCCAACCCCCGCACCCATGCGCGTGAAGAGGCTTCGCTCACCGCCGCGACATTGGCCGGGGTGGTGCGCTTCTACGCCTACCTGCCGGAGTTCGCGACCACCTTGCCGCTACTGCTCGACCACGCCGTGGCGGGCGACCCGCGGCCGCTGATCGCCCAGGGCGAGATGTTGTTCGCGGACCTCCAGCGCGGCATCGCCTGGGGCATGCAGCTGTCGGTGACCTGCAGCGAGGACGCCGACTTGTTGCAGCCGGTAGCGGCCGACGCCGACACGCTGATGGGCAACAGCCTGCAGGAACTTGCCGCGAGCCAGTGCGCGGTGTGGCCGCACAAGCCGCGCCCGGCGGACTTTCACGACCCCGTCCGCGCCGACAAGCCGGTGCTGCTGTTGTCCGGCGAGTGGGACCCGGTCACCCCCGCGCGCTATGGCGACACCGTCGCGCAGGACCTGCCGAACGCCCGCCATCTGGTGGTCAAAGGCGCCGGCCACATCACCCTGGCGCAAGGCTGCGTCCCCAAACTGCTCGAGCGTTTCATCGACACCGCCGACGCCGTGTCGCTCGACGCCGACTGCCTCGCCCCATTGGAGACGCCCCCGTTCTTCCTGAGCTTTCAGGGCCCGGCGCCATGATCGAGGTGCAAGGGCTGCGGCGGCGGATGGGCGAGGTCCAGGCGGTGGACGATGTCGGCTTCATCGCACCCGACGGCGAGATCACCGGGCTGCTCGGCCCCAACGGCGCCGGCAAGACCACCACGCTGCGCCTGTTGACCGGGCTGCTGCGTCCGGACGCCGGTACAGTGCATATCGACGGCGCCCCCCTGCACAGCGACACCCTGGCGGCACGCCGGCGCCTGGGTGTGTTGCCGGACGCGCGCGGCCTGTACAAACGCTTGTCGGCACGCGAGAACATCGAGTACTTCGGGCGCTTGCACGGCCTGCGCGGGCAGGCGTTGGCCGCGCGGGTCGACGCCTTGCTCGATGCCCTGGACATGCGCGATATCGAGCATCGGCGCAGCGAGGGTTTCTCCCAGGGGCAACGGGTCAAGACCGCCATCGCCAGGGCGCTGGTGCACGACCCGGGCAACATCGTCCTGGACGAGCCGACCAACGGCCTCGACATCATGGCCACGCGCGCCATGCGCGAGTTTCTCAAGGCCCAGCGCGGTGCCGGTCGATGTGTGCTGTTCTCCAGCCACATCATGCAAGAGGTGGCCGCACTGTGTGATCGCATCGTCGTCATCGCCCGCGGCCGGGTCATCGCCGCCGGCACCCCGCAGGCCTTGTGCGAGCAGACCGGCGAGGCCAACCTCGAGGACGCCTTCGTCAGCGCAATCGGCAGCGGCGAGGGCTTAATGCTGTGAGCGGCACCTGGGTCGTCTTTGTCAAAGAATGCATCGAGAACCTGCGCGACCGGCGCGCCTTGCTGTCGGCCCTGATCTACGGCCCGCTGCTCGGCCCGGTACTGTTCGCCGGGTTGATGACCTTTGTCCTGTCCCAGCAACTGGAGCAGGCGGAGAAACCGCTGCGGGTGCCGGTGATCGGCGCCGAGCACGCACCGAACCTCATGGCACACCTGCGGGCCGAGGGCATTGAGATCCTCCCCGCGCCCGAGGATGCCGAGCAGGCCATCGCCGACCAGGTGCACGACGTCATTTTGCGGGTGCCGGCATCCTTCCCCGTGCAGTGGGAAAAAGGCGAGCCGGCGAGGGTGGACCTGCTCCACGACAGTTCTCGCCAAGCGGCATCCACCGCCGTCGGGCGGCTGAACCAGACCCTGCAGGCCTATGGCCGGCGCATCGGCACCCTGCGCATGCAACTGCGCGGCATTGCACCCAGCCTGGGCACCCCCATCGTCGTCGCCTCGCAGGACCTGTCCACCCCCCAGGCCAGGGCATCCATGCTCATGGCCATGCTGCCGTACTTTCTCATCCTGTCGGCCTTCATCGGGGGCATGTACCTGGCTATCGACGTCACCGCCGGCGAACGCGAGCGCCAGTCGCTGGAGCCCCTGCTGCTGACGCCGGTGACACCGGGCCGGATCCTCTGGGGCAAGTTCGCCGCCACCGCCGCCTTCGCCGCCGCATCGCTGCTGGTCTGCGTGCTCGCATTCGTCGTCTGCATGCGCTTCGTCCCGACCGACCAGTTCGGCCTGAGCCTCGCACTGCCGCTGGCCACCGTCGCCCCGGTCATCCTCGTCGTCCTGCCCATCGCCTTGCTCGCCGCCGGCGCCCAGATCATCGTCGCCTCGTTCGCCAAATCATTCCGCGAAGCGCAGACCTACCTGCAATTCCTGATCCTGCTGCCCGCCGTGCCGAGCATCATGCTCGCCATCAACCCCGTCAGCGCCGCACCGTGGATGAAGCTCGTGCCCCTGTTCAGCCAAAGCGTGCTCATCACCCAACTGTTGCGCGGCGACACCGTGCCGGCCCGCGACATCGGCGCCGCCGTCCTGATGACCATTGCCGTGGCGCTCGTATTCGGTTGGATCGCCACCCGCCTGTTCAGCCGCGAGCGCACCGTCCTCGGATAATCCGCCAAGCAAACCACCCCACGCCACTGCCTGTGCGCAGCACACCTATCGAATCC
>CBFGWV010000002.1:0-67369 GCA_965652545.1 uncultured Candidatus Competibacteraceae bacterium
TCCGGGCCGATAACGCTGAATGGCCCGACCTGGACATCGTCGGCCAGTCGCGCCTTGGGGTCGATGCGCGCGCTGGAGTCGATCACAAGCCCACTTCCCTTCGTGTGCACATCAATACAGCCGATGCGACCACTTTGCCGTCGACTTTGGCCTCGCCGTCAAAGATCCAGATGCCACGTTTGGTCTTCTGCAGCTTGACGTCCAGCATCAACTGGTCGCCCGGCTCCACCGGACGCTTGAAGCGCGCGTTGTCTATCCCCACGAAGTAGTACAGCGACTCGTTGTCCGGCTTCTCGCGCTCCGTCTTGAAAGCGAGAATGCCAGTGGCCTGGGCCAGGGCTTCGAGGATCAACACACCGGGCATGATCGGCCGCTGCGGGAAGTGGCCGTTGAAGAAGGGCTCGTTGTAGCTGACGTTCTTCACGCCCAGAAGATACTCACCCTCGCTGTAGTCCAGCACCTTGTCGATGAGTAGGAAGGGATAGCGGTGCGGCAAATATTGCAGCACCTGATTGATGTCCATGGGGTTCAAGAAAGCTGATCCTCTTACTCGTCGGTTCCGCCGCCTCGGCTTTCCAGGGCTTTGATGCGCCTGAACGCGTCGTCCAGCCGCCGCAACCGGGCACTGATCTTGTTCCAGATTCGGCTGGGCTCTACGGCCAGCCCCGAAGAATACACACCCGGCTGGGTGATTGACTTGGTGACCAGTGACATGCCGGTGATATGCACATTGTCCACGATCTCCAGATGCCCGGCGATCCCGACACCACCGCCCAAGGTGCAATGGCGGCCGATCCGCACGCTGCCGGCGATCCCCACACAGCCGGCGATGGCTGTGTGGGCACCGATGCGTACGTTGTGGGCCACCTGGATCTGGTTGTCCAGCTTTACACCGTCTTCGATGACGGTGTCGTCAAGCGCACCACGGTCGATGGTCGTGTTGGCACCGATTTCGACATCGTTGCCGATAATGACACTGCCCAGTTGAGGCACTTTGATCCACTCGCCGCCGTCATTGGCGAGGCCGAACCCGTCGGCGCCCACCACCGCTCCGGGATGAATGGTGACCCGGTCACCGACGACCACGTGGTGGCAGACGGTCACCCGCGCCACCAGTCGACTGTTTGCGCCGATACGGGCGCCAGCGCCGATGACGCTACCCGGCCCGACGTAGACGCCCGGGCCGACCACGGCCTTGGCTTCGACGACCGCCTGGGCATCGATGACCGCCTCCGGGTCGATGTGGGCGCTGGCATCGACTACCGCGGTGGCATGGATGCCGGGCATGGCGGGCGGGCGGTACTCGAACAGCGATGCGACGCGGGCAAAGGCCAGCAGCGGATTGGCTGCCACCAGGACCGGGACGGACGCGCGGTCGGCATCGGCCGCCGTGACGATCACCGCACTGGCACGCGTCTCCTCGACCAGCCGCCGCAGGCGCGGGTTGGCGAGGAAGGACAACTCACCGCCACTGGCCCTGGCCAGCGGCGCGACACCGTGGATGAGGACGTCTGGGTCCCCGCGCAGCTCGGCACCGGCCGCCTCGGCCGCGCGCGCCAGCGTGATGACCACCCGGCTCATTGCAGGCGCTCCAGGATAATGTCGGTGATCTCCACCTCGTCGCTGGAGTAGATCACACCGGCCTCGAGGATCAAATCGTAACCCTCGCGCTTGGCCTCCTCCACGATGGTGGCGTAGACCTCGCGCTGGAGCTTGCTCAGTTCCTCGTTGCGGCGAATGTTGAAATCTTCACGAAACTCCTCCTGCGCCCGCCGCAGCTCCCGCCGCGAGAGCACGATATCGCGCTCGAGCTGGCGGCGTTCTTCTTCGGGCAGTGCATCTGCCTCGCGTTGCAACTGCTCCTCGAGTACACGGATCTGCCGTTGCATGTCGATCAGTTCGCGATCGCGGACGGCGAACTCGGCCTCGAGCCGGTTGCGGGCTTCGCGGGCGCGTGGAGCCTGTTCGAGGATACGCGCCGTGTTGACCACGCCGATGCGTGGTGTCGACACGGACTGGCCGTCGGCGTCCTGGGCCATCGCCAGCGGACCCCAGCCGACGCCAGTGGCGAGCAGCAGCGACCCCAGGATGCCTCGCCATCCCCTCTGCATGCGTTAGAACGCCGCCCCGAAGGAGAACTGGAAGACCTCTTTCTTGTCTTCGCTCTCGGCATTCAGAGGCTGCGCGACGCTCATGATCAAGGGGCCGATGGGCGAGAGCCACATCAGCGAGACGCCCGCGGAGTACCGCAGTTCGCCGGCATCGAAGTCGTCGAAATCCGCCCAGACGTTGCCTGCATCCAGGAAGGCCGACATGCGGATATTGTCGCTGTCCGTGAAACCCGGCGTGGGGAAGAACAACTCGCCACCGCCGATGACGCGGAAGGCGCCGCCCGAGGCCTCGCCGTTGGAGTACTTGGGTCCCAGGGTATTGCCCTCGAAGCCGCGCACGGAGCGCAACCCGCCGGCATAGTAATTCTCGAAGAACGGCAGGCCGTCGGTGTCGCCGTAACTGTCCCCGTAGCCAACATCGCCGCGCAGACCGAAGACGAAATCGTCCCACAGCGGATAGAGACTCTGGTGACGGTAGCCGAGCTTATAGAACGTCTCGTCTGAGCCCGGCAGTGCGATCTCCGCGGACACCCGGTTGAGCATGCCCTTGGTCGGGAAGATCACGCTATTGCGGGTATCACGCTGGAAGCTGACGATGGTTTTGTAGAACAGGAAATCGCTGCCGTCCTCCTCAATGGCGTCGAGAATCTCCTGCGGTGTCTCATCCGTGGACTTCACATCGATGCCCTCGACACCCAGGTCGAAGCGGATGCTGTCGGTCTCGGTGATCGGAATGCCGAAGTTGATGAAGCCCAGATAGCGGTCGGTCAGGTAGTCGGCAGCATTGGACTCGCCCACATCGACCTTCTGGTAGCTGAGCCGGAAGCCGCGGCTGATACCGCTGTCGGTCCAGTATGGGTTGGTATAGGCCAGGGTGTAGGTCTCATCGACCCGGCTGGTGTTGAAGCCGACTTCCACCCGCTTGCCGGTGCCGAGGAAGTTGTCATCCTGGATTTCGGTGTTGAACACGACACCGGATTCCTGCCCGTAGCCGACGCCGAAAATAAAGCTGCCGGAGCGCTGCTCGGTCACCCCATACTCGAGGTCGACTTGGTCAGTGGTGCCGGGAACCGGTGGGGTCTCGACATCCACCTGGGCGATGAACGGCAGGCGTTGCAAGCGTTCGCGCGAGCGATTGACGTCGGAGGTCGCGAACCAGGAACCTTCCAACTGCCGCATCTCTCGCCGCAGCACCTCGTCCTGTGTACGCAGGTTGCCTTTGAAGTCGATCCGTCGCACGTACACCCGCTGCCCTGGATCGACGATGAGATCCAGATCGACGATCTTGTCCTCGTCGTTCATCGTCGGCACGGCATTGACGTTGGCGAAGGCATAGCCTTCGTCGCCCAGGCGCTCGGCGATAAGTCGCGTGGTTTCATTGAGCTGGCTGCGTGAAAAGACCTCGCCTTGCTCAAGAGCGATGCGTTGGCGCAATTCATCTTCGGGCACCAACAGGTTGCCGCCCAGGCGGACCTCACCGACACGGTATTGATCGCCCTCGGTAATGTTGATGGTGATGTAAATGTCCTGCTTGTCCGGCGTGATCGACACCTGTGTGGAGTCGATCGAGAAATTCAAGTAACCGCGATCCAGGTAATAAGAACGCAGGATTTCGATATCGCCGGTCAGCCGTTCCTTCGAGTATTGGTCGTCCTTGGTGATCCACGACAGCCAGCCTCCTGTGGTGAGCTCAAGCTCATCCAGCAGGTCGTCTTCGTCGAAGGCCTGATTGCCGACGATGTTGATCGACTTGATCCGCGCGGCGATGCCCTCGGAGATGTCGATGTCCACGGCTACGCGGTTGCGGGTGAGCTCACGCACCTGGCTGTCCAGGCGCACGGCGTACTTGCCGCGGGCGTAATACTGGTTCAGCAACTCCTGCTCGACACGCTCCAGCGTGGCCTGATCGAAGGTTCGGCCAGGCGCGAACCCGATGCCGCGCAACGCGGTCTCGAGGTCTTCGTCGTTGATGTCGGCATTGCCCTCGAAGTTGATTTCGCCGATTGCCGGCCGCTCGGTCACCTGCACGACGAGGACATCGCCGTCGCGGCCGAGCCCCACGTCGGAGAACAAACCGGTGTCGTACAAGGCGCGAATGATCTGCGGGTAGTCGTCGGTGCTCATGGCGTTGCCGACCGACACCGGCAGGTAGTTGAACACCGTTCCCGCCGAGATCCGCTGCAAGCCCTCGACACGGACGTCACGCAGCACGAAATCGGCCGCGTGCGCGCTCATGGGTATGGCGAGGCAGGCGGAAATCAACAGTCGGCGCGACAGCTTACGCATAATGATTCCGTAGTCGGGTCCGCGTCCGGCGGACGTCGAAAGTTACTGTGGGCAGGCGACGCCAGGGCCGCCCACCTACCGTTTGTCAGCCCAGCATCCGGGTTACGACCCGGGTGATGTCGTTGAAAATGGCCAGCCCCATCAGTGCGGCGAGTGCCGCAACTCCGATCCGCTGGCCCAGCGCCTGCGCACCTTCGGACAATGGTCGCCCGCGCACAAGCTCAATAAAGTAGTACAACAGGTGCCCGCCATCCAAGACCGGCACAGGCAGCAGGTTGAGCACACCCAGGCTCACGCTTACCAGTGCCAGGAAGCTCAGAAACTGCACCAGACCGTAACTGGCCGATAGGCCGGCGTACTCCGCAATGGTGACCGGCCCGCCCAGATTATCCAGCGACGCGGTGCCGGTCAGCATCCGCCACAGCATGCGCAATGTGAACCCTGCGATCTCCACTGTTCGTACCGTGCCCTGCCACATGGCATCGAGCGGGCCGTGACGAACCAGGACGAGGCGTTTCTCGTTCAGCTCCGGGGGAATGCTCGCTGCGGCACCGATCTGGCCGATGGTCTTGCCGTCGACCTCGATCTCGATCGGTGTCATCGTCAGTGACAGACGCTGGCCATCGCGCTCCAGTTCGACCGACATGGGGCGATCGGCATGGGCTTGAATGACCTCGACCCAGTCGTCCCAATCATCGATCGGGCGTCCTGCGGATACCAGGATGCGATCGCCCGCCTGCAATCCGGCCGCTGCCGCTGGTGTGTCGGCGACCACATTGCCGACCACCGGATCGATTCGCTCCGGTTGCCACAGTGCAAGGCCGAGCAGGCCGAGGACATCTCCTCCCTCGTCCCAGCCGGTGCCGGGTGTGGGCAAGATGCGTGTCGCCTCGGCCCCATCGTCGGTGCGAACGGTCAATGTGACGCTGTCGTCGACCAATGCCCGGTCGATGATGCCGAGTATGGCATCCTCCAACGTGGTCACCGGTTCGCCATCGACGGCAGTGATGACATCGCCGCGCATCATCCCAGCCTCGGCGGCCGGCGTCTCGGGCGCGGGGGTATCCATCAACGGGCGCAGCGTGGTTTCACCGAGCAGGAATACGGCACCGTACGCCACGATGGCGAACAGGAAGTTGGCCAGGGGACCGGCGGCGACAATGGCGATCCGATAGCTCGTCGGCCGGGTGTTGAACGCGCGATGGCGCTCGGCCGCCGCCACCGGGCCTTCGCGTTCATCGAGCATCTTGACGTAGCCGCCCAGCGGGATGGCGGCGATAGCGAACTCGGTGGCGTCCGGCCCCGCGCCGCGGCGCATCCATATAGGCTTGCCGAACCCCACGGAGAAGCGCAATACCTTGACGCCCAGCCGCCGCGCGACCCAGTAATGGCCAAATTCGTGAAACGTCACCAGCAGACCCAAGGTGACGATCAGCGCGATCAGCGACAGCAAAACGGTATTCATCGGCCGATCTCCGCAATGTGGTTCTCGGCAATCTGACGGGTTTCGCGATCCACCGCCAGCAGTTCGGCGAAATCCCGGCATTCCGGCGCATGAACGCGGGCCAGCGCATGGGCGCAGACCTCTGCAATGCGGGTGAACCCGAGACGACCGGCCAGGAAGGCCGCGACAGCCACCTCGTTGGCGGCGTTCAACACCGCTGGCGCGCTGCCGCCGGCAGCCAGGGCCTCGCGCGCCAGGCGCAGGCAGGGAAACCGGTCGAGATCCGCCGGTTCGAAGTCCAGGCGCGCGACCTGGAACAGATCGAGACCGGCCACGCCGGCCTCGATGCGTTGCGGCCAGGCCAGTGCGTGGGCGATGGGCGTGCGCATGTCCGGGTTACCCATCTGGGCAAGTACCGAACCGTCGACGTACTGCACCAGCGAATGGATCACGCTCTGGGGGTGGATGACCACATCGATACGATCGGCCGGCATGTCGAAGAGCCAGTGGGCCTCGATCAGTTCCAGGCCCTTGTTCATCAAGGTGGCCGAATCTACGGAGATCTTGCGTCCCATTTGCCAGGTGGGGTGGGCGCAGGCCTGATCGGGGGTTACAGACTCGAGCTCGGCCATCGAATGACAACGGAACGGACCGCCGGAACCAGTGAGCAGCAAGCGGCTGACACCGGCACTGTGCCAGTCCGCGGAGGCCGCGGGCAGGCATTGAAACAAGGCGTTGTGTTCAGAGTCGATGGGCAGGAGGGTCGCGCCGTGGCGGCTGACCGCTTCCATGAACAGGCGCCCGGCCATGACCAGGGCCTCTTTGTTGGCCAGCAGTACGCGCTTGCCGGCGCGAACGGCAGCCATGGTGGGCGTAAGGCCGGCGGCACCGGTGATGGCCGCCATGACGATGCGGCTGTCGTCGTGCTCGGCGGCGGCAAACAAGCCCTCGTCGCCGGCGACCACCTCGGTTACCGAGCCGGCCAATCGCCGCGCCAGCTCTCGCGCGGACGTCTCGTCGCTCATGGCTGCGAGCTGCGGGCGGAAACGCAGACACAGCTCGGTCATGGCATCGACATTGTATGCGGCGGTCAAGGCACTCACCCGGTACTTGTCCGGATGACGGGCAATGACATCGAGCGTGCTGCTGCCGACGCTGCCGGTCGCACCCAGCACGCTGACGCCGATGACGCTCATGCCAGCACCCAGCGCAAGCCCAGTGCAAAGACAGGTGCGGCGGCGGTGATGCTGTCCACCCGATCGAGAATGCCGCCGTGACCGGGCAGGATGCGCCCGCTGTCCTTGGCGCCGGATTGACGCTTCAAGGCGCTCTCGAGCAGGTCGCCGACCATGCTGGCAATCACCGTCACCACACAGACGACGAGGAAACCCGACCAGGCAAGGGTCGGCACCTGCAGCAGCACGATGCCTGCTACGCCGACGATGACGCCGCCAGCCAGCGCACACAGCGCACCTTCACGGGTTTTACCCGGGCTGATGGCCGGCGCCAGCGCCCGCTTACCCCAACGCCGTCCGCCGAAATAGGCGACCGTATCGGCACCGGCCACCACGGCAAAAAACACCGCGAGAACCAGCAGCCCACGGGCATGCAGGTCGGCCAGCGCCAGCAGCGGCGGGATCAGCACGATGAGCCCGCCCAGCTCCCACCCCAGTTTCGGCAACGGCGGCAAGCCGCGATGGCTGTAGCGGATCAAGGCCACGAACACACAGGCCCAGAACACGGCCGTCGGTGTCAGTGTGATCCACACCACGGCGGGGACATCTCGGCCCAGAAGCAAGGCGACCGCCGGCAGCAGCAGGATGGCGCCGTAGATCAAGCGCCCGACCGGCTGCGACAAACCCATTAAGCCGCCCCACTCCCAGGCCCCGATCAGCATGACAACCACTAGGGCGGCACCCAGCGCCGGCAACGGTAGTGCGATCACCCCCAAAAGGAGCGCGACCGCCAGGAGCACACCGGTGATCGTGCGTGTGCTAGTCGGTGTCATGGGTGAGTTGCTCGCTGGTCTTTCCGTAACGGCGCTCGCGCCCCGCGTAGGCGGTGATCGCTTTGTCCAGGGCGGCTTCGTCGAAGTCCGGCCACAGTGTCGGCGTAAAGTAGAGCTCGGCATAGGCGAGCTGCCAGAGCATGAAATTGCTGATCCGGGTTTCCCCACCGGTGCGAATGAACAGGTCCGGCGCTGGCAGGTCGGCCAGCGCGACATGCCGGCCGAACGCCTCGGGGGTAATGTCGGCAGGCGTCATCTCGCCCCGGACACAGGCCTCGGCCAGGGATTTGGCGGCTTCGGCCATGTCCCACTGGCCGCCGTAGTTCGCAGCGATCACCAGCGTGAGCCCGGTATTGTTGGCGGTGAGCGCCTCGGCATCGTCCATCCGGCCGCGCAGTTTGTCCGAAAAAGCCGTGCGATCGCCGATGAAGCGCAGACGGACGTTATTGTTATGCAGCCGCTTGGCTTCGCTGCGCAGCGTAGTGATGAACAAGTCCATCAAGACGCTGACCTCGGTCTCGGGGCGCCGCCAGTTTTCACTGGAGAACGCAAAAAGGGTCAGTACGGCCACACCCTGTTGCACGCAGGCCTGCACGACGCGCTGGACGGATTTTACGCCTTCGCGATGGCCAGCCGGACGCGGTAGCAACCGTCGCCTGGCCCAGCGGCCATTGCCGTCCATGACAATGGCGATGTGGCGTGGCAGCGTGCGGGCCGCCACGTTTGCGGATTCTTGAGCCGGGGACATGAATAGCCGGTGCGTGAGCGCACGTACAGTGATGCGCAATCAGAAGTCCATCAGTTCCGCTTCCTTTTCTTCAAGGATGCGGTCGATGTCGGCGATGTACTTGTCGGTGATCTTTTGGATGTCCTCGGTAGCGCGTCGCTCCTGGTCCTCCGAGATCTCCTTTTCCTTCTGCAGTTCCTTCAGATCGTTGTTGGCATCGCGGCGAATGTTGCGCACGGCCACCTTGGCGCCCTCGCCTTCATGGCGGACGACCTTGACCAGGTCACGGCGCCGCTCCTCGGTGAGCGCGGGCAAGGGCACACGGATGACCGTACCGGCGGTGGCCGGGTTCAGGCCCAGATCGGAGGTCATGATGGCCTTCTCCACCACCGAGACCATGTTTTTCTCCCACGGCTGCACCACCAGTGTTCGCGGGTCGCCGATGGTGACGCTGGCAACCTGACTCAGCGGAGTGTCGGAACCGTAATAGTCCACCGTGATGTGATCCAGCAGGCTGGTGTGTGCCCGGCCGGTGCGCAGCTTGGTGAGCTCGTGCTTGAGTGCTTCGACGCTCTTGGCCATGCGGGCCTGTGCGTCTTTCTTGATATCGTCGATCATTGCCGTCCTTCCTTCAGAACCGTGGTGCCCACGGTCTCGCCGCAGACCAGGCGCACCAGGTCGCCATGATTCTGGATATTGAAGACCTTCAGGGGCATGGCATGTTCGCGGCACATGACGATGGCCGTGGCGTCCATGACACCCAGGCGCTGGTCCAGCGCCTCGTCATAGGTCAACACCTCGTAGCGCCGTGCATCCGGCACCTTGACCGGATCGGCCGAGTACACGCCGTCCACCTTGGTGGCCTTGAGCATGACTTCGGCGTTGATTTCGATAGCCCGCAGACTGGCGGCCGAATCGGTCGTGAAAAAGGGATTGCCGGTGCCGGCACCGAACAGGACGACGCGGCCCTTTTCGAGATGGCGGATAGCACGACGGCGGATGTAGTCCTCGCACACCTGATTGATGCGGATGGCGGACATGACGCGGGCGAAGATGTTGCGCCGTTCCAGGGCATCCTGCATGGCCAGGGCGTTCATCACTGTCGCCAGCATACCCATATGGTCCGCGGTGACCCGGTCCATGCCGGCTGCCGCCAGCCCCGCGCCGCGGAAGAGATTGCCGCCACCGATGACCATCCCTATCTGGACGCCCATGCGGTTGAGCGTGGTGACTTCATCGGCGATACGGCCGATCACCGCCGGATCGATACCGTAATCGCCGGTGCCCATCAACACCTCTCCGGAGAGTTTGAGGAGGATTCGCTTGAAGACGGGCTTGGCATCGAGCATGGATGATTCCGGTGAGGCGGGCGGTGGATAAACTCGGGGCATTGTAGTGTGTCGGGTGCACGGCTTGTAGTGCCGATGCAAAAACGGCGTCACCGCACAGCTGCGATAACGCCGTCGACCACTGCAAAAGGCTTAGCTGCCGCGGACTTGAGCCATCACCTCTTCGGCGAAGTTCTCGGTCTTTTTCTCGATGCCTTCGCCCAATTCCACCCGTTCGAAGCGGATGACCTTGGCGCCGGCGCTCTTGAGGAGCTTCTCGACGCTTTGGTCCGGATCCTTCACGAACGGCTGTCCGACCAGAGTGATTTCCTGGAGATATTTGCGAACCCGGCCATCGACCATCTTTTCGACGATGTCGGCCGGCTTGCCGCTCTCGGCTGCCTGGGCGGCGAAGATGGCGCGCTCTTTCTCCAGCAGGTCGGCCGGCACCTGCTCGGCGCTGACGCACACCGGGCGGCTGGCGGCGACGTGCATGGCCAGGCCACGTGCCAGATCGGCATCACCGCCTTCCAGCTCCACGATCACGCCGATGCGCGAGCCGTGCAGGTAGACACCGAAATGCCCGTTGGTGGTCTCCAGACGGACGAATCGACGCACGGTCATGTTCTCGCCGATTTTGGCGATCAACTCGCGACGCACCTCGTCGACGCTCTTGCCATCGCTCAGCGGCAGGCTGTTGAGCGCATCCATGTCCGCCGGTGCATCGGCCAGCACACGGGCGGCGACGGCATTGGCGAAGTTCTGGAAGTCGTCGCCCTTGGCGACGAAGTCGGTTTCGCAGTTGACCTCGACCAGCACGGCGGCTTTGGCATCGTGGGCGCTGGCGACCAGCCCCTCGGCGGCGGTGCGGCCGGCTTTCTTGTCAGCCTTGGCGAGGCCCTGCTTGCGCATCAGCTCGATGGCGGCTTCGACGTCGCCACCGGTTTCCTGGAGGGCTTTCTTACACTCCATCATGCCCGAGCCGGTACGCTCACGCAGGGTCTTGACCAGCGCAGCGGTAATCTCTGCCATGTTCTTTCCTCAGTTGTTAACGACAAGGCCCGCCTGACGCGAGCCTCGCTTGACTTAGAGAAAGCCCGTCATGCCTGACTGGCGCGGGCTATCTCTCGCGTGCCGCTCGCTCAGCTGGCAGCGGCGTTGCTGCTGCTGCCATTGTCGGTGTCGTCCACCTCGATGAACTCTTCGACGGCGGCGCCACCGGTGGTCACGCTGGAGCGCCCATCGGTCACGGCGCTGATGGCGGCCTGCAAGTACAAGGTGATGGCGCGAATGGCGTCATCGTTGCCGGGAATGACGTAATCGACGCCTTCGGGGCTGTTGTTGGTATCCACGATGGCCACGACCGGGATACCGAGCTTGCGGGCTTCCTGAATGGCGATCTTCTCGTGGCCCACGTCGATGATGAACAAGGCATCGGGCAGGCTGGGCATGTCCTTGATACCGCCAAGGCTACGCTCCAGCTTGTCCATCTCGCGACGAAGGAGAATCACTTCTTTCTTGGCCAGGCGGTCGAACGTACCGTCCGCGGCCATGGCTTCCAGGTCCTTCAGGCGCTTGATGGACTGGCGCACCGTCTTGAAGTTGGTGAGCATGCCGCCCAGCCAGCGGTGATTGACGAAGGGCATCTTGCAGCTGCGAGCGGACTCGGCGATCGCATCGCGCGCGGCGCGCTTGGTGCCCACGAACAGGATGCGGCCGCCATTGGCTGCCATCCGGCTCATGTAATTCATGGCATCCTGGAACAGCGGAAGCGTCTTTTCCAGGTTGATGATGTGGATCTTGCTACGCTCGCCAAAGATGAACGGGGCCATCTTGGGGTTCCAGTAGCGGGTCTGGTGGCCGAAATGAACACCGGCCTCCAGCATTTGGCGCATAGAAACGCTAGCCATCGTGTAACTCCAGTTGTAACGGGGTTGGGCCTCCACGTACCCCACCGAGCGACCTGCACTCCCGCATCATGGGAGACAGGCACCCCGCCCGATGTGTCGGCACGTGTGCGTGATGTCGTTGCCTTGCAAGGCGGGCGCTTTATACCATAGGTTGCTTGCGACACCAACTTGATCAGCGTCGCCCTACTTCCGACACCGGATTACATGAGCATTTCCATAAAGAACGCCGACGATATCGAAAAAATGCGAGTGGCTGGGCGGCTTGCCGCCGATGTGCTGGCCATGATCGGCCCATACGTGCAGGAAGGTGTCACCACCGAAGAGCTCGATCAGCGCTGTCACGACTATATCGTCGACGTGCAGCAGGCCATCCCCGCACCACTCAATTATCGTGGATTCCCCAAGTCGATCTGTACTTCGGTCAACCATGTCGTCTGCCATGGCATACCGGGAAAGAAGCGCCTCAAGCGCGGCGATGTGCTCAATATCGACGTCACGGTCATCAAGGACGGGTTCCACGGCGACACCAGTCGCATGTATTTCGTCGGCGAGCCGTCCATCATCGCTCAGCGGGTTGCCCAGACCGCCTACGACTGCATGAAGCTGGGTATCGAGATGGTCAAGCCCGGCGTCCACCTGGGTGATATCGGCCATGCAATCCAAACCCACGCCGAGGGCCTGGGGTTCTCGGTCGTCCGCGAATACTGCGGGCACGGAATCGGCCGCCAGTTTCACGAAGACCCTCAAGTGTTGCACTACGGCACCCCCGGTACCGGCGAGGTGTTGGTGCCCGGTATGACCTTCACGATCGAGCCCATGATCAACACGGGCAAGCGCCATACCCGACTGTTGCCCGACGGTTGGACCGTGGTAACCAAAGACCACAGCCTCTCGGCACAGTGGGAGCACACGATACTGGTCACAGACGACGGATTCGAAGTGCTCACCTTGTGCGAGGGTGCGAGCCTCTAGTGCCCTCCCTGCCCATCGCCAGCCCACCCTCGTTCGATATCGCCCCGTTATTGGCGACGGTATCCGCATTGCCTCCGGCGGACGGGGCGGCGATGATCAAGCCCTGGCGCGAAACCGCCCGCGATTTCCAGACCGCATTGTATGCGGCGTTTCGCGAGGGCGTTCCCGCGACCGAACTGGTGCCGGCGCGGGCACAATTGGTGGACGCCCTGTTGCGCAGGGCCTGGGCCGACTTCCTGCCGACGGATACGGTCGATTTAGCGTTGGTGGCGGTGGGTGGGTATGGCCGGGGCGAGCTGCATCCGGCCTCGGATGTGGACATCATGATTCTGCTCGGATCCCCCACGGTTGAAGCGCAGCACCGCAGCGGTCTGGAGCGTTTTCTCACTTTTCTTTGGGATATCGGCCTGGAGGTCGGCCAAAGCGTGCGTTCGGTGGACGATTGCGTACGCGAGGCACGGGCCGATATTACGGTGGCCACCAATCTCATGGAGGCGCGACGACTGCTCGGCGACGAGGGTCTATTTCAAGCCATGCGGGCGGCCACCGGCCCGGACAAGGTCTGGCCGACACCGGATTTCTTCCGCGCCAAAATCGACGAGCAGAAATCGCGCTATCACAAGTATCACGAGACCGCCTATAACCTTGAGCCGAACGTCAAGGAGGGCCCCGGCGGCCTGCGCGATCTGCAAAACGTCGGTTGGGTCGCCAAGCGCCACTTCAATGCCACCACGTTGCACGGTCTGGTGGTACACGGCTTTCTCACCGAGGCGGAGCATCAAAGCCTGGTCGCCTGCCAGGCCTTCCTGTGGCAGGTGCGCTTTGCGCTGCACATGATCACCGGCCGGCGTGAGGATCGCCTGCTGTTCGATCACCAGCGCCAGCTCGCCGCCTGCCTGGGTTACCGCGACCAGGACCATAACCTGGCCGTCGAGCAGTTCATGCAGCGCTATTACCGCACCATCATGGAGCTGTCGCGGCTCAACGAAATGCTGCTGCAGCTGTTCGAGGAGGTCATCCTGCTGGCCGACGGCCCAGGGGTGCCCTCCCCCATCAACCGGCGCTTCCAGTCGCGCCACGGCTATCTGGAAGTGGTTCGACCGTCGGTCTTCAAGCGTTATCCGTTCGCATTGCTCGAGGTTTTTCTGCTGTTGCAGCAACACCCCGAACTCAAAGGCGTGCGCGCGAGCACCGTCCGATTGATCCGCGATCACCGCTACCTGATCGACGACACCTTCCGCGCCGACCTGCGTGCGCGAAGCCTGTTCATGGAGATTCTCCGCCAGCCCCGGGGCGTGACCCGGCAACTGCGGCGGATGAACCGCTACGGCGTATTGGCCGCCTACCTGCCGGAGTTCGCGGTCATCGTCGGCCGCATGCAGTACGACCTGTTCCACACCTACACGGTCGATCAACACACTTTGTTCGTGGTACGTAACCTGCGGCGCTTCTATGTGCCCCGTTTTGCCCACGAATTCCCGTTCTGTTCGGAGTTGATGCAAGGCATTCCCAAGCCGGAGCTGTTGTATGTCGCTGGCATCTACCACGATATCGCCAAGGGGCGCGGTGGCGATCACTCCGAGTTGGGCGCGGAGGATGCCATCGCGTTCTGCCGCCGACACGGTTTGAGCGCTTATGACACCGACCTGGTCGCCTGGCTGGTGCGCAACCACTTGCTCATGTCCATCACGGCGCAGAAGAAGGACATTCACGACCCTGAGGTGATTGCGGAATTCGCCGCTCAGATTGCCGACCCTGTCCGCTTGGACTACCTGTACCTGCTGACCGTGGCCGACATGCGGGCGACGAACCCCCGACTCTGGAACACCTGGAAGGACACCTTGCTGCGCGAGCTGCACCGCGCCACGCGGCGGACGCTGCGGCGCGACGTCAGCGCCGCGGAGGATAAGCGCAGCCGGATCACCGAGACGCAGCGTGAGGCCTGCCAGCGGCTCCAGCAGGCGGGTATCGAACGCCAACGCATCGAAGCGGCCTGGGCGGGGTTCGGCGATGACTATTTCCTGCGCCACAGTGCCGATGAGGTCATCTGGCACACCCGCGCGGTGCTGAAGAAAGCCGATGACGGGCGCGCCCTGGTGCTGGCCCAGCCCGATAGCCAGCGCGGCGGGACAGAGATCTTCGTCTACACCCGCGACCAGGCCAATCTTTTTGCACTGATTACGGCGGTTCTGGACCAACTGGGCCTGACGGTGCTGGATGCGCGCATCATCACCGGAGCCAACGGCTATTCGCTCGACAGCTTCACGGTGGTCGAGGACAGCGGCGAGCCGATCGGCGAGCGCGCCCGCAGCCGCGAGATCCTCCGCGTGCTGCGGCGTGAGCTCAACCGGGCCGAGCCCCGGCCGCTGAAGATTACCCGCCGCACGCCGCGGGAGCTCAAGCACTTCCCGACCCCGACACAGATGGCCTTCCTGGACGATGAGGTCAACGGACGGACCATTCTGGAGCTCACCACGGCCGATCGACCTGGCCTGCTCAGCCGGATCGGGCGAGCGTTCATGGATTGCAACATCCGCTTGCACAATGCCCGCATCGCCACCCTGGGTGCCCGGGCCGAGGATGTGTTCGTCATCACCGATGCCGATAACCGTCCGTTGCGCGAAGCGGCACAGTACACCGCCTTGCGCGAGTCCCTGCTGCGCCATCTCGAGCAGACCGAATCGTCGCCGTCGTCATAAATTCGTAACACATTCGCAATATAACCGTCGCCGGGGCTGGGTAACGTACCGCCTGTCGTTGCAGGAGAGCCTGCAACGGGTGAGTTCGACCAGCCACAACCAGCACGGAGACGTGATATGACCCCGAACAAGATTGCATTGGCCCTCGCCATTGCGGCCGTCAGCACGGCAGCCTCGGCGCAGTCCGCGCGCGATTACATCAGCATCGTGGGTTCCTCCACGGTCTACCCCTTCGCCACGGTCGTGGCCGAGCAGTTCGGTCGTAGCACCGACTTCAAGACCCCGAAGATCGAGTCCACCGGTTCCGGCGGCGGCTTGAAGCTGTTCTGCGCCGGCGTGGGCGTCGAGCACCCGGACATCACCAATGCCTCGCGCCGGATCAAGCAGTCGGAAATCGATGACTGTGCGGCCAATGGCGTGACCGAGGTGGTGGAGGTCAAGATTGGCTACGACGGTATCGTCCTGGCCAACTCCACCAACGCCGAGCGGTTCGAGATCACCCGTCAGGAACTGTACACCGCGCTGGCCAAGACACTGCCCAACGCCGATGGCGAACTGGTCGACAACCCCTATACACGTTGGAGCGAGATCAACGGCGATCTGCCCGACACCAAGATCGAAGTACTCGGCCCTCCGCCGACGTCCGGCACCCGCGACGCCTTCGTCGAGCTGGTCATGGAAGAGTCCTGCGATCAGTTCGAGGCCATCAAGATGCTGGCCGAGACCGATAAGGACACGCACAAAGCCGTGTGCCAGGGCATCCGTGAGGACGGTGCCTACATCGAAGCCGGTGAGAACGACAACCTGATCGTGCAGAAGCTCGACGCCAACAAGGACGCCCTGGGTATTTTCGGCTACAGCTTCCTTGAGCAGAACGCCGATAAAGTCCAAGGCGCGAACATTGACGGTGTCGAGGCCACTTTCGAGAACATCGCCAGCGGTGACTACCCGGTTTCCCGCGGCCTGTTCTTCTACGTGAAGAAGGCCCACGTGGGCGTCATCCCCGGCATCAAGGAATACGTCGAAGAGTTCGTCTCCGACGCCGCCGTCGGCGAAGACGGCTACTTGGTCGATCGCGGCCTGATCCCGCTGCCGGAAGATGAGCTGGAAGCGATCCGCAGCAACGTGGCCGAAATGAAGCACGTGTCGCTGTAAGCCCTACCGTTGTGCCCCGAGACGTTGCGTGACATGGATGTCGCGTAGTCCCGGGGTTTTCTGCTTGTCCCTCACGTCGACGGGTCCGCTCGATGCAATCATCAACCCTCCTGATCGTGCTGTTGGTCGCCAGTTCGCTGGCCTACTTCCTCGGCCGGCGGCGATCCCTGAGCCTGAGCAACGGCAGTGTCCGCAACCTGCACTCCCTGCCCGCTCACTATGGGTTTTACGCCGCGTTGTGGTGTGCCGTCCCCGCGGTCGTCCTGCTGGGGTTGTGGTTGGCGTTCCAGCAGACCGTGGTCACCCAGTTGGTGGTCGCGGGCCTTCCGGCGGATGTACGTGAGCTGTCTCCCGAGCGTCTGAACCTGTTCGTCAACGATGTGATCAACGTCGCGATCGGCAACATTTCCAGCTCGGGTGACGATCCAGTGGTGGCAGCAGCCGCCGAGCACTATCGATCGTTGCAGAGCATGAGCCAATGGCTTCTGACGGCGATTGCGATTGCCGCGGCCGCGGGCGGCCTGGCGTTCAGCTGGCGGCGAATCGCGCCACTGATGCGGGCGCGGGTGCAGGTCGAAAAGGCCATCAAGGTCTTCCTGATCCTCTCCTCGACCGTTGCGATTATCACGACTCTGGGAATCGTGCTATCGGTCCTGTTCGAATCGATCCGCTTCTTCGGCAAAGTGCCGGCAACCGAATTCCTTTTCGGTCTGCAGTGGAGCCCGCAGACCGCGCTGCGTGCCGACCAAGTCGGATCCTCCGGCGCCTTCGGCGCCATTCCCTTGTTTGTGGGCACGCTGCTCATCTCGGCAATCGCATTGATTGTGGCGGTGCCGATCGGTCTGATGTCGGCCATCTATCTGTCGGAGTATGCCGCCAAGCCCGTTCGCGCGGTGGCCAAACCGCTGCTTGAGATTCTTGCTGGCATCCCGACCGTCGTCTACGGCTTCTTCGCGGCGCTAACGGTCGCCCCTGCAATCCGCGGGTGGGGGGCGGCAATCGGGCTGGATGTCGCCTCTGAAAGCGCCCTGGCCGCGGGGTTGGTCATGGGCATCATGATTATCCCCTTCGTCTCGTCATTGTCCGACGATGTCCTCAACGCCGTCCCGCAGGCGATGCGCGATGGCTCTTATGGGTTGGGGGCGACACGGTCGGAAACCATCCGCCATGTGATCATCCCGGCTGCGTTGCCGGGCATCGTCGGCAGCATCTTGCTGGCAGCCTCGCGCGCCATCGGCGAGACCATGATCGTGGTCATGGCCGCAGGTCTGGCCGCCAATCTCACAATCAACCCTCTGGAGGCAGTGACCACTGTCACGGTGCAGATCGTCACGCTACTGGTGGGCGACCAGGAGTTCGATAGCGCCAAGACCCTGGCCGCTTTCGCCCTGGGGTTGATGCTGTTCATCGTGACCTTGTTGCTCAATGTCATCGCCCTGCACGTGGTACGCAAGTACCGCGAGCAGTACGACTAAGCGGGATAGGGGAGTCGCAAGACCCATGGCAAGTTTCAAACAGGTGCAGCAACGCCTGAACGCCGGCTTGGCTCGTCGCCACCGCGCCGAGCGCCGGTTCAAGTCCTACGGCGTCATCGCCATCAGCCTCGGCCTGCTGTTCCTGGCGGTGTTGTTCACCGACATCATCAGCAAAGGCTACACAGCGTTCATGCTCACGGAGATTCGTCTTTCAGTGACTCTCGCCACCGATGAGTTGACTGAGGACGGCACAGTCACCGAGCAATCGTTGAGCCGCGCCAATTATCAAGGTTTGGTCAACGATGCGCTCTACGCTTTGTTTCCGGAGGTGGGCGGCCGCTCCGACAAGCGGGCGTTACGCGCGATGGTGAGCCCCGGCGCCGCCTATCAGCTGCGCAACATGGTCATGTCAGATCCGTCCTTGGTCGGCGAAACCGTGGAGGTCTGGGTGCCGGCGGACGACGAGGTGGACCTCATCGCCAAGGGTGTGATGCCACGCGACGTTCCCGAGGCTGAACGCCGGCTGGATGACAAGCAGTTGTCATGGATGGATACGCTGGAGGCCGAAGGACGGCTGGATATCGGCATCAACACCCGATTCTTCACCAACGGCGATTCGCGTGATCCGGAACTGGCCGGCATCTGGGGCGCGGCGGTGGGTTCCTTCTACACTCTGTTGGTGACATTGGCACTCTCGTTTCCTATCGGGGTGGCGACGGCCGTCTACCTCGAGGAATTCGCGCCCAAAAACCGCATCACCGATCTCATCGAGGTCAACATCAACAACCTGGCCGCTGTACCGTCGATCGTATTCGGCCTGCTGGGCTTGGCGATGTATATCAACTTTTTCGGCCTACCCCGCTCCGCCCCACTGGTGGGTGGCCTGGTGCTGACGCTCATGACCCTGCCGACCATCATCATTGCCGGACGGGCGGCGTTGAAATCGGTGCCGCCATCGATACGCGAGGCTGCACTGGGCATGGGCGCCTCCAAAATGCAGATGGTCGGCCACCATGTGCTGCCATTGGCGATGCCCGGCATGCTAACCGGCACCATCATCGGCATGGCACAAGCCTTGGGCGAGACGGCCCCGTTGCTGATGATCGGCATGGTGGCCTTCATCGTCGACATCCCCGGCGGGCCATTGGAGCCTTCCACGGTACTCCCGGTCCAAATCTACCTATGGGCGGACAGCCCTGAGCGTGCCTTTGTGGAGCGCACCTCCGGGGCGATCATCGTTCTACTGTCGTTTCTCATTGCCATGAACGCGATCGCCGTCATCCTGCGTAAACGATTCGAGCGTCGCTGGTAATGAAAGCCCCTAAAATCAAGGACATCCCCATGGAAAACGTCAATCCGAGGACTGGCCTGCTGGGCAGCGGCATGAAGGAGGCCGTAATCGAGGAGCCGTCCACCGAAACGGTGCTTCGGCGCGCCGCGAAGAGCGACACGCGTGCTGTCGAGTCCGGCACCGTCGGTCAGGTGCGGGTCGATAACCCCAAGATCAGCGCCGATGACGTCCAGGTGTTTTACGGTGACAAGCAGGCCATCAAGAATGTCACCCTGGACATCGGCGACAACGAGGTGATCGCGTTCATCGGACCGTCCGGCTGCGGCAAGTCGACGTTCCTGCGCTGCCTCAACCGCATGAACGACACCATCGACATCTGCCGTGTGCAGGGCCGGATCACCCTCGATGGCGAAGACATCTACGATAGCAGTCTCGATGTCGTGCAGCTGCGCGCGCGGGTCGGCATGGTGTTCCAGAAGCCCAATCCATTTCCCAAGTCCATTTTTGACAATGTCGCCTACGGCCCCCGCATTCACGGGCTGGTGAACGACCGCAGCGAGCTTGAGGAACTGGTTCAGGCGAGTCTCGAGAAAGCCGGTCTGTGGAACGAGGTCAAGGATCGCCTGGAATCCCCGGGTACGGGTCTCTCCGGCGGTCAGCAACAACGGCTGTGTATTGCCCGGGCCATCGCCGTGAGCCCCGAGGTGATCCTCATGGATGAGCCCTGCTCCGCACTGGACCCGATCGCTACGGCGCGTATCGAGGAGTTGATCGACGAACTGCGCAAAAACTACACCATCGTCATCGTCACCCATTCCATGCAGCAGGCGGCGCGTGTATCCCAACGAACCGCCTATTTTCATCTGGGCGATCTGATCGAAGTGGGTGAAACAGATCAGATCTTTACCAATCCCCAGCATAAACTGACCGAGGACTACATCACCGGGCGCTTCGGTTAGCCGCGGCGATTACCAGGAGAACACCATGCCCGTGAACACTGACGGCCATATCGTCAAGAAATTCGACCAGCAACTCGGTCAGTTGCGCAATCTCGTATTGCAGATGGGCGGACTGGTGGAGGCGCAGGTGCTCCAGGCCGTCCAGGCCCTGGATGAGGAGGATCTGGACAGCGCCCGCGAGGTGATCGGCCGTGATGCCGAGGTCAATGACCTGGAAATCAAAGTCGACGAGGAGGCGGTGCAGATCATCGCGTTGCGCCAGCCGGTGGGTTCCGATCTGCGCATGGTGATCAGCTTGTCGAAGTCCACCACGGACCTCGAGCGTATCGGCGACGAGGCCGAGAAGATCGCCCGCATGACGTTGCACATGTACGACTCGGAGACCTCGGTACCCAACGCCAAGCTGCTGCGCGACATCGCCAGCATGGGCCGGCTGGCATCGACCATGCTGCGTGGTGCCCTCGATGCCCTGGCCCGCATGGATGCCGAACACGCGGTGGAAATCGCCCAGGGCGATGCCGAGCTGGACCGCGAGTTCCAGGCGGCGCTACGGCGGTTGATTACCTACATGATGGAAGATCACCGCAACATCGGGCATGCGATCGATGTGGTGTTCGTGATCAAAGCGTTGGAGCGTGTGGGCGATCACTCAAAGAACATCGCCGAGCACGTCATTTACCTCGTGCGCGGCGAGGATGTGCGGCATCAGGAGATCTAGGGAAGCTCTGAACAAGTCTGGAGGGTCACGCTCGCGGCTCTTTTTGCTCAGGGCAAGGCGTGGGCAGTGATCGATAGTCATTCTATCGGTCGTTGCCCACAACGCAGCACTGGGCAAAAAGAGCCCGAGCCCCAAGGGGTTGGGGCCAAGATTCGCTCTCGCTGTGTTGCAACGCTTGACCGTGGAGTGACCACGGCACTGTGCGTTGCGCCGTGCGAGAACGAATCTTGGACGCCCAACGTGGCCCACCAGACTTATTCAGAGCTTCCCTAGAGAAACGAGCTGCCCGGCTCTTTGAGGAACGCGGTCTCCTCGTCCGTCGACGGACGAGCGAGAATCGCGTTGAGGTCGGGAAAGCGCCCGAACCGCGCGATGACATCGCGATGACGCACCGCATAGTCGACGAAGCCGGCGTACGCCGGCTGGATCTCCGGCGCCAACGAATCGTGAAGCGCCGTGAACAACGTCACGGACCGCTCCTGCAGCTCCAGATCCTCGGCGTGTTCGAGCGGCAAATAAAAGAACACCCGCTCGATGGGGGCAAGACGCAGATCGTCGCCGCGGGCAAGGCCATCCAGGACCAGCGCCTGGGCACGGGCATCGAAGGAAAACGCCGTGGGCGTCTCGCGATAGATATGCCGACTCAACTGATCGAACAGCAGGATCAAGCCCAAACGGCCGCTGGGTGACTCGACCCAACCATCCAGCACGCCACCAATGGCTTCGGCATGCAACTCGCCGAAGCGCTGGCGAATCTCATCATCGCGCTTGCGGCCATCGCCGAACCAGCGTTCGACATCCGCGGCCGGGTAGGCGCCGTCGGCCTCCACCTGCGGACCGAACCAATACGCCAGCAGTTCGGCTTCGTCCGGATTCATCGTGACATGGCCGCGCTGGGTTGGAGTTCAGGGGTGGGAGGAACGGTACCCGCTTGCGACCGCTTGTTGTTGCGGGCCCGCAGGAATGTCCAATACCCCATGAAATTCACCGGCTCGCGCTCGACGACATCCAGGTTAGTGTCGGCAAGGAATTGTTCGAGGTCGAAATCGGGGCGGAAGCCCAGCGCCTTGGACAGCGGAGCCAACAGACGCTCGCCGGTGGCAAGCATCGAATGCTGGCTGCGGAAGTGGTTGACGATGAACAGCTCACCGTCCGGCTTGCAGACGCGACGCATTTCCTCGACCAGGCGGTCCGGGTGGGGTACCACCGAGGCCACGTACATGGCCACCACCTTGTCGAAGCTGCTGTCCTCGAAGCGCATGTCCTCCGCATCCATCTCGAACAGATCGATGTTGGGGAGTTTCATACGCGTGCGCCGGCGACGTGCGCGCTCAAGCATGTCGGTCGACAGATCGATGCCGGTGACATGCACCGACTTGGGGTACATCGGCAGGGATAGCCCCGTACCGACGCCGACCTCCAGCACCCTGTCCCCCGGGCGACAGCTCAACCGCTCGATGACTGCTCGGCGTCCCGGCTGGAACACGGCTCCGAAGCAGACATCGTAGCTGGCGGCGTATCGCCGGTAAGACTTTTGAATGGCCTCTATATCCAAGGATGGCTCCTTCGCTCCCGTTCACCGTACCGCGGCAAGCATACCCGTACGGACCCAATGCGGGCGATAGACTAGCATGGCGCTCCCATGCCGGCAGCCCTGATCCGTACCAGGCGTTACCAGCCCGTGGTCGTCGATCCCCTAACATGGACCGTCAAACAGCCGCGGGTATCCGCGATGATCCCGCGAACCGGCCGCGCGCTACGCCCAGCCGGTGGGGACTCTGCTACGGTATCGCCTGCCCGGACCGGAGAAGCAGCCCTGAAGTCGCGCCTTCTTAACACCAATCTGGAGAATCGGCTAATGAACGGGCTGGGACGTACCAAGGCGTGCTTTGGATTGTGCCCCCGATGGTCCCCTAGTGGTTACTGAACCAACTCAGGTTGAGCGCGACCTGGCGACACTCCCGGCCTTCCGGCACCGGACCTACCGTCTTGCCCTGCCGATCGTCGCGGCCAATCTCACGGTGCCGTTGGTGGGTATTGTCGACACCGCGGTCGTCGGCCATCTGGGGAATGCGGCCGCCATCGGCGCGGTCAGTGTGGGCGCGGCCCTGTTCAGCACCATTTTCTTCAGTTTCGGCTTTCTGCGCATGGGCAGCACCGGATTGATCGGCCGGGCGCTGGGCCGAGACGCCGATCAAGAGGCCGTGTGCAGCGCCTACTGCGCCTGGCTGATGGCGTTGGCCTTGGGGCTCATGGTGTGGCTGCTTCAAGCCCCTCTGCTGGCCACCGGGCTGTGGCTCATCGAGCCGCCGGCCGCCGTACTCGAACTGACCGACGACTACGCGGGTATCCGTATCTGGAGTGCACCGGCCATTCTGATCAATATGGTCGTTACCGGTGCGCTGGTCGCAGTGCAGCGCACCGGCGGCATTCTCGGCATCCAATTGCTGCTCAACGGCTTGAACGTCGCCCTGGACCTTCTGTTCGTGGTTGGCCTGGGCTGGGGAGTGGCTGGTGTGGCTCTGGCCTCAGTGATCGCCGAGGTCACCGCGGCAGCGGCAGGAACCGCTCTGGTGCTGGCAGCCCTGCCCCGGCTCAAGCGTCGGCCGTCGTGGGCCGAGCTGATGGAGCCCACCCGCTGGCGAGCACTGGTGGCTGTGAACACCAATATTTTCATTCGTACGGTGTGCCTGTTGGCGGTGTACTTCCACCTCACTGCGGTCGGTGCGCGCTTCGGCGAGGTCACCTTGGCGGCCAACGGCATCCTGTTGCACTTCCAATTCCTCCTCGGACACGGGTTGGACGGCTTCGCCCACGCGGTAGAGGCGTTGGCCGGGCAAGCCTATGCCCGCGGTCGGCGCGTGCAATTCTGGTGGGCCAATCGCGCCGCGATCGAGGCGGCTGCCTTGGTGAGCCTTCTGTACACCGCGGTTTATGTCCTCGGCGGTCATTGGTTGATCCGTGTCATGACCTCGGTTCCGGAGGTTGTCGAGGCGGCAGACCTGTACCTGCCCTGGATGTGGCTGGCCCCGCTCGTGTCGGTCTGGAGTTTTCATCTTGACGGCGTATTCGTCGGCACCCTTGGAACACGGGAGATGCGCGATGCCATGATCGTGTCGGTGCTGATCTATGCGCTGGCCGTGATACCGATGACCGTCGCCTGGGGCAACCATGGCCTGTGGGCGGCCTTCATGCTGCTCATGGCGATGCGGGCGTTGACGCTGGCGGTAAGCCTTCCGCGCTTGCTGCGCGGGCTGCCGGCGGTCTGAGCCGGCAGCCCGCGTTCTGCTTCAGAAGGTGCGTCCGATCGAGAAGACGATCTTGGCATCGGCCAACTCGTCAGGATCGTCGTCCTCGCTGATATCCGTATCCGTATAGGCCAGGGAGAGGTCGAACCCGCCCAGGCTGGTGGAGGCGGACAACGACCAGTCGGTGTACTCGGCGTCTTCCCAGGCATCGCCGAAGCTGTGTCCGACCGCAGCCCCCAGCGTCACCTCATCAGTGACTGCCCAATCGGCCGATCCGACGACGTACCAAGCATCCCCTGTGTGCCCGAAATACTCGGGCGAGTACAGCACCTTGACGCCGACGGTGACCGGCTCGGCCACCGCCGCCGAGAGGCTCGCGTAAAACTCGCCGTAGTCATAGTCCAGGTCGCTGTCGGCGCCCGGATAGAGGTAGTACGCATAGCCGACGTCATAGCCCAGCCCGTTGGGCATGGTGTTGGCGTAGCCGGCGTACAGGTCGACTTCGACATCCGCCTCATCGTCGTTGAAGTCGATCGTGGACGCCCAGGTGCCGGCGTAAAACCCGCTGTCATGGGCATAGTCGATGCTGCCCTGGATGGCGGGACCGTCATCGGTTTGCGTGTAGCCGCGGGAGACATAGTTGGAGGTGAGGGTAACGGTGGCGCTGACATCGGCATTTGCCGCACTGGCGACACCCAGCATTACGGCACAGGGAAAGAACACACGAAAACGCATGCTCATGGATGCTAAACCTCGACAAGGAAACCGGCCGATCAGGGTTCTTGCGTCCCTGCCCTCTTGCGTCCGGCCGGAGCGGCTCGAGGTTGGCCGATGGCGGGGATGGCCCCGCCCTCGGCTTCTTCATGATCGTTCAACCTTGCTGCACCGCAATACGGGAAAACCGTAAGCGTTCTGTCACGAAAACCTCATGCAACAGCCGCCTCCCTGCGCTTCACCGGGGCGCCATGGGCGATGTAGTAGTCGACCTGGGCGCTGGGTAGCGGTGCTCGGCCGAGAATCATGTCGGCGCACTTTTCGGCGATCATGATGGTCGGGGCGTTGAGGTTGCCGCTGGCAATCTTCGGCATGATCGAGGCGTCGACCACACGCAGCCCGCTGACGCCGTGAACATTGGCCTGCGGGTCGACGACCGCCATCGCATCGGTACCCATCTTGCAGGAGCACGAGGGATGGTAGGCGCTCTCGACATGCTCGCGCACCCAGGCGTCGATCTCTGCATCGGTGCGTACGGCCGGTCCGGGGCTGAGCTCTGCGCCGCGGAACGGCTCGAAGGCGCGCTGGGCGAAAATCTCGCGCGTGGCCCGCACAGCTTCACGGAACTCACGTTTGTCCTGCTCGGTGGACATGTAGTTGAAGCGGATGCGCGGTGCACTGGACGGGTCGCCCGAGCGCAGGCGGATGCTCCCACGGCTGGAGGGCCGCATCGGCCCGACGTGGCCTTGATACCCGTGCGAGCCGGCCGGATTGCGCCCGTCGTAGTTCATGGCGATGGGCAGGAAATGGTACTGGAGGTTCGGGTGGGTTTCCTCGTCGCGGGAGCGGATGAACGCCCCGGCTTCGAAGTGGCTGGTCGCCCCAAGACCGGTATGCGCCAGATACCACTGCATGCCGATGCGCGCTTGATTCCACGGCTTGAGTGCCGAGTATAAGGTGATCGGCTGCTTGCAGGCGTGCTGGACGTAAACCTCCAGATGGTCCTGGAGGTTCTCCCCCACCCCCGGCAGGTCGGCGATCACAGGGATGTCGTGTTCGCGCAGATGGTCCGCCGGCCCGATGCCTGAGAGCATCAGCAACTGAGGCGAGTTGATGGCGCCGCCGGCCAGGATGACCTCGCGAGCGGCCCTGGCGGTGTGCGTCTGGCCTTGGTGGCGATAGGTCACGCCCGTGGCCCGGTCGTTCTCGAGATCGACCCGCAACGTCAGCGCGCGGGTGAGCACCGTAAGATTGGGCCGGTTCATGACCGGGTGCAGATACCCCCGTGCCGCGGAGCAGCGCTTGCCGTGACGGGTGGTCATATCCATGCGCGCGAAGCCTTCCTGGCGATAGCCGTTGAGGTCGTCGGTGCGCGTGTAGCCCGCCTGCACCCCGGCCTCGATGAAGGCATCGAACAGCGGGTTGGGTGTGGACCCGGTCGTGACATACAGCGGACCCTCGCCGCCGTGGTAATCGTTGGCGCCGGACTCACGGGTCTCGGCACGCTTGAAGTACGGCAGGCAGTCGAGATAGCGCCAGTGTGCCATGCCCGGCTCCAGCGCCCAGTGGTCGTAATCCAGTGCGTTGCCGCGGATATAGGCCATACCGTTGATGCTGGAGGAGCCGCCCAGCACCTTGCCGCGCGGACAGTACACGCGGCGGTCGTTCAAGTGCGGCTCCGGTTCGGACTCGTAGTACCAGTTGTAGGTACGCCCGGCCAGCGGCCAGGCCAATGCTGCCGGCATGTGCAGGCGGAAGTCCCAGCCGTGGTCCGCGCCGCCGGCTTCCAGCAGCAGCACGCGGAGGGCGGGGTCGGCCGTCAAACGATGGGCGAGCACGCACCCGGCCGAGCCGGCGCCGACGATGATGTAGTCGTATTCGTTGGGTGTCATGGCAATCGTCCTCAGGGGTAGGGGCAGTCGACGTCACCCAGCTCCACGTAGACGCTCTTGATCTGGGTGTAGTGCTCGATGGCGGCCCAGCCGTTCTCACGGCCGACACCGGACTGCTTGTAACCCCCAAAGGGCATCTCGATAGGGGTCAGGTTGTAGTTGTTGATCCAGCACGTGCCGGCCTCGAGTGCGCCGACGACGCGGTGCGCACGCGCCAGATCACGGGTAAAAACACCCGCGGCAAGCCCCATGTCCGTGTCGTTGGCGCGGCGGATTACCTCGGCTTCGTCGTCGAAGGCCAGAATGCTCATGACCGGTCCGAAGATCTCCTCGCGGACGATGGCCATATCGTCGCTGCAATCGGCAAAGGCGGTGGGCAGCACGAAATTGCCCGAGGCCAGGGCGGGATCGGCCGGGCGTCCGCCGCCGCAGACCAGGCGGGCCCCGGCACGCTTGCCCTGTTCGATATAACCCAGCACCTTCTCGGTGTGCGCGGTGGAGATGAGCGCGCCCACTTGCGTCGCCGGGTCGAGCGGATCGCCGATGCTCATGCGGCCGGTGCGCTCGGCCAGTTGGGCGATGAAGGGCTCCAGGATGCTGCGGTGAACAAACACGCGGGTCCCGTTGGAGCAGATTTCGCCCTGGGTGTAGAAATTCGCCATCATCGCGGCCGACACGGCGTTGGTCAGATCGGCGTCGTCGAACACGATCAGGGGCGACTTGCCGCCCAGTTCCATGGTCACGGCCTTGAGGCTTTCGGCGGCGGCGGCCATGACCTTGCGGCCAGTGCCAACCTCACCGGTGATCGACACCTTGGCGATGCCCGGGTGGCCGGTGAGCATACGCCCTACCCGGCCATCGCCCTGCACCACGTTGAACACCCCGTCGGGAAGACCGGCTTCGGTGAAGATCTCGGCCAGTTTCAATGCGGTCAACGGTGTGAGCTCAGCCGGCTTGAAGATCATGGAATTGCCGCAGGCCAGCGCCGGGGCAGCTTTCCAGCAGGCGATCTGGATCGGGTAGTTCCAGGCGCCGATCCCGGCGCACACGCCCAGGGGTTCGCGCCGTGTATAGGCAAAGGCGCGATCATTCAGCGGAATATGCTCGCCACGAATCCCGGCGGCCAGGCCGGCATAAAACTCCAGGCAATCGGCGCCGGAGGCGACATCGACGGCTTCGGCCTCTTGTATCGGTTTGCCCGTATCGAGCACTTCCAGCCGGGCCAGCTCCTTGTTGCGGGCTCGAAGCAAAGCGACAGCTTTGTTCAGCACTCGTCCGCGCTCGGCCCCGCTCATGGCCGCCCAGCGCAGTTGCCCGGCACGGGCAGCCTCGACGGCCTGATCCACATCGGCGGTAGTGGCCTGGTGCACCTTGCACAAGCGTTGGTTGGTGGCCGGGTTCAGATTGTCGAAGGTTTCACCGCTGGATGAGGCCCGATAGCGGCCCCCGATGTACAACTGCGCGTCGGGCAACATGACAAATACACTCCTTAAACAGTTTCGCCGGCCAGACGCCGGTCGAGGTAATCGCGAACCATGCGGCGGGCGACTGCGGTATCCACCCGACGGCCGCCCACGGCGCTGTGCAGGGACAGGCCATCGATCATCAACGCCATGCCGAAAGCCGTCTGTTCCGCGGCCGGGCGCGCCTGCAACTTGAGCAAGGACACCAACAGGTTGGAGCGCAACCGCCGGTCGTACACCCGTTGCAGGCGCGCCAGCGTAGGTGCGGCGTTGGCCTGAGCCCAGAAGGCGATCCAGGCATTGACTGCGGATTGGGAGAACTGGTGCTCGGTAAAATTGGCGTCGATTGTCGCGTACAGCCGCTCGCGCGGATCGGTCAGTCCGTCGGTACGCTTGACCATTTCCGCCTTCAGGTCACGCAGCTGCGAACGAAGCGCCGCCTCCAGCAGTTCATTCTTGCCACCGAAATAGTGGTGGATGATTCCGGCCGAGACACCGGCGCGCCGGCTGATACGGGACACCGTGGTATCCGCGAACCCGTGTTCGCCGATCACCTGAATGGTGGCCTCGATCAACTGCTGCCGGCGGATGGGCTCCATGCCTACCTTTGGCATCACCTAGACTCCGTTGAAGCCTGTCCATGGTGATGCAGCGTAGTTTTTTTTGATTGAACGTTCAATAAAAAAAATATCTGTGCTAGGTTTGACCCGTTCATCCCCTGGAACGCAATGTTCCAAACGATCGATCCCAAGTAATCGAGGAGAGGTAGAAGATGACCAGACCATTCACTTTTGCATCGTGCCTGACCGCTTTGTCCCTGGTGCTGGCTGCCAACGCGCAAGCCGCCGATGTCGAATCCTGCAAGACCGTGCGTTTCTCGGATGTCGGCTGGACTGACATCACCGCCACGACGGCGGCGACCTCTGTGGTACTGGAGGCGCTTGGCTATACGCCGCGGACTGAAGTCCTGTCGGTGCCGGTGACCTACGCCAGTCTCAAGAACAAAGACATCGATGTGTTCCTCGGCAACTGGATGCCGACCATGGAGGCCGACGTCAAACCGTTCCTGGACGACGGCTCGGTCGAGAACGTCAGGGCCAATCTCGAGGGCGCCAAGTACACCCTGGCTGTCCCGAGCTACGTTGCCGAGGGCGGGCTCAAGAGCTTTGCCGATATCGCCAAGTACGCCGATAAGCTGGACAGCTCCATCTATGGCATCGAGCCGGGCAATGACGGCAACCGATTGATTCTCGACATGATCGAGCAGGACGCCTTCGGCTTGAAGGGCTTCAAGGTGGTCGAGTCCAGCGAGGCCGGCATGTTGTCGCAGGTCGCACGGTCGGTTCGCAGTAAGGACTGGGTGGTGTTCCTGGGCTGGGCACCTCATCCGATGAACGCCAATATCGACATGACGTACCTGGAGGGCGGCGACGATTGGTTCGGCCCAAACTACGGCGGTGCCACCGTGTACACCAACGTCCGCGCCGGTTACTTGGAGGAGTGCCCCAACGTCGGTCAGTTGCTGAAGAATCTCGAGTTCTCGCTGGAGATGGAAAACGAGGTCATGGGGGCCATCCTGGACGATGGCGAGCAGCCTGAAGCGGCGGCAAAGGCTTGGCTTGTGGCCCATCCCGAGGTTCTGGACGGCTGGCTTGACGGCGTGACCACGCTTTCCGGCGAGCCCGGCCTGCCCGCGGTCAAGTCCGAGCTTGGCCTGTAATCAGCCCTATGTATCCCGGGCGGCGAACGCCCGTCCGGGATACGGGAAAAGTCTATGGACTGGTTAACTGAACACAAAATCCCGCTCGGGCGCTGGATCCGCGATCTGGTGGACCTGCTAAACGAGCACGCCGCGTGGCTTTTCAACGCGATATCCGACAGCCTCGGCTGGCTGATCGATGGCTTCGTGGACTTGCTCAAGTGGTTTCCGCCGCTGGTTCTGGTCGCCCTGGTTGCCGCCCTCGCGTTCGCGCTGCACCGATCATGGCGGCTGGTGGCGATGGTGACGGTCTCCCTGCTGCTGGTGATCAACCTGGGCTATTGGACGGAGACGGTGGAAACCCTGGCGTTGGTGCTCTCCGCCACGGGCATCTGCCTGGCCGTCGGGGTGCCACTGGGTATCGCCAGTGCACACCGGCCTTGGCTGTATACGGTGATTCGCCCGATTCTGGACCTGATGCAGACCATCCCGACGTTCGTCTATCTGATCCCGACGCTGATCCTGTTCGGGCTGGGCGTGGTTCCGGGGTTGATCTCGACGGTGATCTTCGCCATCCCGGCACCCATCAGGTTGACCTATCTGGGTGTCTCGTCGGTACCCAAGCCGCTGATCGAGGCCGGTGAGGCATTCGGCGCCACGCGTAGCCAGTTGTTGTGGAAGGTGGAGCTGCCGCACGCCATGCCGACGATCATGGCTGGTCTGACCCAATGCATCATGCTCAGCCTGTCCATGGTCGTCATCGCGGCCCTGGTGGGGGCGGACGGGCTCGGCAAGCCGGTGGTGCGGGCGTTGAACACGGTGAATATTGCCCAGGGTTTCGAGGCGGGACTGGCCATCGTGATCATCGCCATCGTCCTTGATCGCTTGTGCAAGCAACGCGAGCCCAAGTCGCGCTAACGGCCGGAGGTGTGTGCCATGGCAGTCGTCGAATTCGAACATGTGGATATCGTGTTCGCCAAGGATCCCGCCCCCGCGCTGCGTCTGATGGACAGCGGTGCGGACCGGCAGCGGGTGCAGGATGAGACCGGTGCGGTCATTGGTGTGGCCGATGCCTCGATCGGGATCGAGAAGGGCGAGATTTGTGTCTTGATGGGCTTGTCCGGTTCGGGCAAGTCGACGCTGCTGCGTTGCGTCAACGGCCTGAATCGCGCGACGCGCGGCCATGTCTGGGTCGAGGACGAGGGTGGCCGCGTGGATGTCGGGCGGTGCGATCCGGCTACGCTGCGCCGTCTGCGCTCAAACCGTGTGGCGATGGTGTTTCAGCAATTTGCGCTGTTGCCCTGGCGGACGGTGGCGGAGAACGTCGGCCTGGGCCTGGAGCTGCGCGGCATGGCCAAGCGCGACCGCGAGCGTGTGGTGCACGAGAAGCTGGAGCTGGTGGGCTTGGCCAAGTGGGCCGACAAGTATGCCCATGAGCTCTCCGGCGGCATGCAGCAGCGGGTCGGCTTGGCGCGGGCGTTTGCGACGGATGCGGATATCCTGCTGATGGATGAGCCGTTCTCGGCCTTGGATCCGTTGATCCGTGAGCATTTGCAGGATGAACTGCTGGAGCTTCAGCAGCGACTGAACAAGACGATCATTTTCGTCAGCCACGATCTGGATGAGGCGCTGAAGCTGGGTACGCACATTGCGATCATGGAACACGGCCGTATCGTGCAGTACGGTGAGCCCGAGGCCATTGTATTGCAGCCGGCCAATGAGTATGTGCGCGAGTTCGTGGCCCATATGAACCCGCTCAATGTGTTGAGCTGTTCGTCGCTGATGACGCCGGTGGAGCGTCTGTCCAATGAGGGCGGCCGGTTGCGTCTGGATTGGACCGGGCACCATTGGGCCATTGTGGACGCTGCCGGGACGTTGACCGGTGTCGAGGTCGAAGGCCAGTCGGGTGCGATCATGCCGTATGTCGAGGATCTGGACCTGGGTCCGGCAGGCGAGTCGTGTCAGGGTATGGTGACAATCGCGCCGGACACTTTGCTCAAGACCGCGATCCGCCTGCGTCACGACAGCGGACGTCCGCTGCTGCTGCTCAAGGATGGTCGCCTGGTGGGCGTGGTTGGAGACGACGAGATCTACCAGGGCATGCTGCGTCAGAGCGGGGAGTCCAAGGCGGCCTGAGTTCCTGGGATCACCGGTTTGTAACCGGTAGCCGAGCAACGCTCGGCCTGTACAACCGGCGAAGTCCTTGCCCACCCTCCGCGGTGTCAGCCGGGCACACCTGGGTCCGACTCGCGGTAAACACATCCGTGTGCGCTCGATGGCCGCATCCCTGCGGCCAACGGTCGGCCCCAGGTGTGCCCGGCCGACACCGCTCCCTGCGGAGGCTGTTCCGCAGGGAGTTCTTTTCTGAAAGGGGCACCCTACTCCAGCGGCGCCGTCACCTCGTGGCTGCGAATCCGCTCTCTGAAGTCATCCGGTACCCGGCTCGCCGCCTGGCTGGCGAAATCGAACCACACCAGAATGGCCTTGGCCGTGGCCACGGGTGTCCCCTCTCCCTGGCGATAGATCGCGCTGGTGAGGTCTAGGCTGCTGCCCCCTAAGCGGCTGATGCGGCTGAGTACTTCGACGGTTGCCGGATAATGCAGTTGCTGGCGGAAGCTGCATTGCATGTCCGCCAGGACGATACTTTGGGTTGCGCTGAGCTGACTACCGGTCAACCATTCGAAGTACGCTACGCGGGCTTGTTCCAGGTAGCGGAAGAAGACCACGTTGTTGACATGGCCGAAGGCATCCAGATGCCCCCAGAGTACGGGCAGTTCTATGCGGTGTTTGAACTCGGCGCGATCCACCTTTTACCTCGGTCGTCTGGCATCCAATGGTTTCCGATATTACCGCTCGCAACACGGTTTCAAGGCGCTTGGCGCCATTCGCATGCGTATTGTTGACAGCTGTGCTGGGAGGCTGTGCAACAGTCGGCGGCCCAGGTCGACCGCAGGCGCCTTCGCCGGCCGTGGTCGATGATTCGGATCGGGAGGGCTATTACAAGTCATTGACGCAGTTGCAACCGACGGCGGCGGAGCCGTGGTATCAGTTGGGCAATCTCTATGCGCAGCGGGATGATCTGGAGGCCGCTGAGCATGCCTACCGCCAAGCATTGCGGCGGGCCGATCGGGTGGATGCATTGCACAATCTGGGGCTGGTGCAGATGCGGATGGGCATTCAGGCCTTGCGGGTGGCCGATGCCCGTTTGCCGGCGGATGATCCGGTACGGCAACAGACGCGGGATTTCCTTCGGACCTTGTCGACAGAAGGGCTTTGAGGCGATGGCACAAGAGTGGCGGCATGGCGACTACACTTTAGTCAGCACCATATATCGCCACGCGAGGACGTGACGTCATGAGTTCGTATCGCCACGTATTGTTTGCCATGGACTATTCGGATCAGTGTCTGGCCGTCGGCCGCCGCGCCAAGGCGGTGGCCGAGCGATTCGGTGCGCAGTTGAGCCTCATCCATGTGGTGGAGGAGGTCAACATCAGCGCGGGGTATGAGTTGATGCCCCTTTTGCCGGAGTTGCCGGACGAGTCGATGATGACAGAGGCCCGATCGGCGCTGGCGCGGGCCGCACAGCGGTTGGAGATCGAGAACGCATCGCAGTGGGCCGTATCGGCGGTTTCCACTAAGGAGGGTATTCTTCGCTGTGCCAAGGAGCACGGTGTCGATCTGATCGTCGTGGGCAGCCATGGGCGCCATGGCCTGGCCCTGCTGTTGGGGTCCACGGCCAACGCGGTGCTCGATTCGGCGCCCTGTGACGTGCTGGCCGTACGCTTGTCTGAGTAAGGCGGTCTTGGGCGATCACTGACCGACGGCGGGCGGGGTCCCCAGGACGTCGAGTTCGCTCTGCTCACTTGGACGAAGCCCGCCGCCGCCCACGGTCGTCATGCTGCGTGAGTCCAGGTCCACCGGTTCGGCGAGTACGTCTTCCGGCGGTTCGCTGCCGTAGTGGGCCTGGCCACTGGCATCACGCCAGATGAAGACTTGCGGTTTGGGTTTTTCGCTGGCGGCGCTCTGCAGTGGCGGAAGGCTTACCGGACGGGCAGCAACCCCCTCCGGCGGGTCTGCGCCATAGTGTGTAGTGCCGTCGGCACCGGTCCACAGAAATAACGTACTGTTTTCGTTCACCGTCTGGGCCGTCGGTTCGATTGCCGCGGCGATGGGTTCCACGGTCGCCTGCACTGACGCGGGGGCCTGCACCGGCTCGATGGTCGGCAGGGCCGCGGGCGGAACGACCGGTGGGCGGATCGGCGAGGGTTCGATCGTCATTTGCCGCGCTTTCCCACCGGGCGGTGCCTCGTCGCTGTAACGAACCTGGCCGTCACTGTCGACCCAGGTGTAGACCGTCGACTGGGCGGCAGCGGCGGTTGGCAGCAGCAAACCGCACAACAGACCTGAACATATGACTTTGAATGTGTCCATGGGTGTCGCTCCTTTGGACCTATGTCGCCAGTCGCAAAATTTCAGCATGTGACCGTTCTGGTCACCGTTTGCTCCCTCAGTGTATGCCCAGATGCTGCAAGTATGGCTTGGTTACTGCGATTTCGAGTTATGGCCTGAGACTTGCATCGTGTGAACGCAAACAATGTTTCGGGGCAGCGAGGCGACACCCATGGATCAGTTTACGCCGCGGCAGGTTTTCCTTATCCGCGAGGCTATTTACGAAGGTAGGATGGCTATGGCCGACGGGGGCGCCGATGCCATGGTGTTCGCGATGGCCTTTCTCGACGCCGGTGGGCTCCAGGTCCCCGGGCGGGAGTTGAGCGACGCGGAACGCGTACGCATTCATGGCCATATCCTCGAGTCCTTGGGCGGTACACCGACCTTCCTGAGTGAGGCGGAGTGGGTGGTCCCGGTGGTCACACGGGAAATCGAGCGCGCCTTCATGGAGTCCGATCTCGCCGCCAGCCGGGAGAAGGATGAGGTCGTCGGGTTCCGGCTCAAAGTGTCGGCGCGCGATGCCAAGGATGTGTTCTGCCGTCGCATCACCGGCGCGGATCTCTACGGCCTGGGTGCCGGTGTCTTCCCCAAGGAAGAGATCGTGGTGCTTCCGCCGCATTGCGAGTCGATCCACTGGGAGCCGGTGTACGCTCGCTAGCCCGTCAGCGAACCCCGGTGGGTGTGGGCGCGACATCCACCGACACCTTGAGCGTGTGCTGCCCGCCGCCGCTCATCATGCCTTTCAGCGGGGCTACGTCGCCGTAGTCCCTGCCCCACCCCACCACGACATGACGCTCATCCGGCATCAAGGCGTTGGTGGGGTCGAATTGCGCCCATCCGGCATCCGGCAGATAAACCGCGAGCCAGGCATGCGAGGCGTCCGCACCCACCAGTCGCGCCTGTCCCGGTGGCGGTAGTGTCTCCAGATAACCGCTGACATAGCGTGCCGCCAGCCCCAGCGCACGCAGGCAGCCGATCGCCACATGGGCGAAGTCCTGGCACACACCACGCCGGTTGGCCAACACCTCGGACACCGGCGTTGCGACGGTGGTGAACTCCGGGTCGTAGACAAATTCGTCATGAATGCGGCAGATGAGGTCCCAGGTAGCCTGGATCAATGGGCGGCCGGGCAGGAAGCTGGCGCTGGCGTAGTCGGTGAGTTCCTGGCCCGGGTGGACGAACGTTGAGGGCAGGATGTACGTGGATGCTTCCCGCAGCTCCGCATTCGCACCCCGCGCGAGCCAGCTTTGGACCGATTCCCACGGCGGCGACGCACTGTCCGGCCTGAACGGCTGGGGGCTTATCTCGACCAGGCTGTAAGCGCTCACCGATAAGGTGCTGTGCACCTCCGGGACATTGAAATAGACGACCCGATTGCCGAAGAAATCCTCGTATTCGACCTGGAATACAGGCTCGGGCGCGATCTCCAGCCGTACACGACTGGCCGTCTGCCAGGGCGTGCTTCGCGGCAACATGCGTGCGACGCTGTGGCAGTCGACCACCGGTGCGCTGTAGGCATAGGCGGTATGGTGGGTGACCCGGTATTTCATTGCTGCATCACCACCAATTGGTGCGGCGTATCGGCATGGCTGAAATGACCGTGCACCAGCGCATCTGAAAGCTGCGTGAGCGGCGCCTCCAAGGCATCGAGCAAACGCAGCAGCTCGGCGTCGGCATTTGGGTCGTCGGGGCCGCCGGCCAATTGTCCGATGTCCGCCAATCCCAAGGCCGCGCCGGCTTGCAGGATCAGGCGCTGCTCGCTGCTGCGGTACGGGGTCTGGTCGGCCGTGTGCAGACGCTCGATCTGCACGCCCAGCCGGCGCAACTGGTAGCCCACCGACCGCGGGTTGCGCTCATCGAACAGCAGCAGGTCCATGATCGCCGCCGGATGCAGAGCGGAGCGGTAGCGGCGACGGTAGGCGGTCAGGTTGTCGGTGACGATGAGGACCACCTCCCACAGCTCCACACCCCGGTGGGTGGCATCGAGAAACGCCAGCCGGAGCAGCGCCAGAGTGAACTGGACCCGCTCAAGTTGCCGGCCGATATCCAGAAACACCCAGCCCAGGTGATGCGGCATGGTTTCGTTGACTAAGCCGAAGAACGCTGCCAGATGATTCAATGTCAGCTGCAGGAATTCGCGCGCGCCCTCCCCCCGCAGCCCCAGTTGCAGGCGGCTGTAGCGCTGCTGGAGCCGGTTGAAGGCCCGCCAGCTGTCCTCGCCCAGATGGTCGCGAACCGCCTGCCCGGTGCGCAGCATACCGGCAAGGGCTTGGCCAAAACCGACGGGGTCGTCCAGGTCGTTGAGTTGTTCCATCAGCGCCTGGCGGAGCGCGTCCCCGCGTGTACCGTCCTCAGCCGTATGCGGGTCCAAAGGGGCGAGCTCGAGCACCGGGAACAGGTCCTCGACCGCTTCGGGCGTACGGGTGCCGGGCTGCGACTGCTCGGCCAAGCGCTGCAGCGCCTCGCGCAACAGCCGCGCCTTGCCCTCGGTACGCTCGCCATAGCGGCCCAGCCAGAAAAGATCGTCGGCGACCCGGCTGGGTAGATCGAGCCCGTCGCGGGTGACCACTACGGGGCCGGCGGCCTGGCGCAGTAAGGTGATATGGCGCTCCGGTCCGGGCGCCAGAACCCACAAGTCCTTGCTGATGGCACCGCGCCGGATCGCCATCTCGGGATGATCCATGTCGCTGGATACCCGAGCCAGGCCGCCGGGCATGGTGCGGTAGTCATCGGCCTCGGCGACGACGAAGCCACGCAGTACCACCGGGCGGGCAACCAGCACGCCGCCGTCCATGACCGGCGTAGTGGAATAGCGCACCGCGCGCTGACCGACATAGCGCTCCGGTGAGCGTTCGAGATCGGCAATCAACGCCGCCCGCCCCGCGTCGTCGAGTACCGCGGGCGAGACCGGGTTGTTCGGGTCGTCCAGACGGCGCAGGACCAGATCGGCGAGGTTCTCGCGCACATGACGATAGGCGACGGCGTCGCCGCACCACCAGGTTTCCGGCGAGGGCAGCAGCAGATCCTCATCGAGGAAATGTCGGCACAGTTGCGGCAGCAGCGGTGCCAGCCCCGGGTGTTCGATGACCCCGCTGCCGGGAACGTTGGCCACGGCGACGCCACCGACACGAATCGCCTGCAACAGCCCAGGCAGCCCAAGACCCGCGGCAGGATCGAGCTCCAGCGGGTCGATCTGGCGGTCGTGCACGCGGCGCAGGATCACATCCACGCGCTCCAACCCGCCGAGGGTCTTCAGCCACACTCGCCCATCGCGCACGACCAAGTCCTTGCCTTCGACGAGCGTCAGCGACAGGTAATTGGCCAGGAAGGCATGCTCGAAGTACAACGCGCTACGCGGCCCGGGCGAGAGCAGTGCGATGCGTGTATTGCCACCATTGCTGCCTGCCAGCGCCGCCAGCGTGCTGCGCTCGGCTTCGAGAAAACCGGCGAGCCGGCGCAGCGGGGCGTCGCGGTAAAGCTCGGGAAGCACCCGTGTCTGCAGGATGCGGTTCTCCAGCGCGTAGCCGGCACCGCTGGGTGCCTGCACCCGGTCGCCCAGGACCATGATCCGGCCGTCGGCATCGCGGGCCAGGTCCACGGCCAGGAAGGTCGCCCAGCGACCGCCGCGCGGCACCAGTTGATGACAAACCGGGAAGTACGCCGGGTGCGCGTGGATCATGGATGCGGGGACGAGGCCCGAGCGAATGACGGTGCGCGCACCGTATATATCGGCCAGCAGCGCGTTGAGCAGCCGTGCGCGCTGGTTCAGACCGTGCTGGATGCGCTCCCACTCCGCACCGTCCATGACCAGCGGTACCGGATCGACGTCCCACGGGCGCTGTGAAGCGCGCGGATCGCCGAAGACGTTGTAGGTGATGCCGTTCTCGGCCAACAGGCGGCGCAACTCGTCACCGGCCGCCCCAAGGCGTTCACTGCCCAGGCGGCGCAGTTGCTCGATCATCCACATCCAGTGCGGGCGCAGGCGACCGTCGGCAGCGACCATTTCATCATAGTGCAGCGGTGCCGGCCGATATGCCGCCAGCCAGTCCGGAGGCGGCGCCAAGTCTGCATACTGGAGGTCAACCATTGGATCCCCGCATCCCGCCTGTCGATCGGCAGCACGCCAATATTTGGTCACAGCGGCCCCGAACATCAAGCGCAGGCCGCTGGACGTAACACATTCTTGCCTTTCTCATCGACGTGTCGCCGTCCATGGCACGCTATCGGCCCCCACAGCCCCGCTGAAATGTTGCGAACCTCTGACTCCGGACACTAGTGTACTCATTTTGTCCGGATTCTCCGCCCGCCCCACACCGGAGCCTCTACATCCATGGCACTGCATTTCCAAACCGATGAATTCGCGGCCCGTCAGCAGGCCACCCAGCACGCCTTGCGTGCCCGCGGTCTCGATGGCCTTCTGGTATTTCGGCAGGAAAGCCTGTTCTATCTCACCGGTTACGACACCTTCGGTTACTGCTTCTTTCAGTGCCTGGTGTTCGCGGCCGACGGGCGTCAGGTGCTGCTGACCCGCGCACCCGATCTGCGCCAGGCCCGCCACACCTCGACCATCGCCGACATCCGCGTATGGGTCGATCGCGCCGGCCAAAACCCTGCCGAGCAACTGCGTGACCTGCTGGCCGAGTTGGGTATGAGCGGTTCGCGCCTGGGGGTGGAGTGGGATGCCTACGGCCTCACCGCCCATACCGGCCGTCAGCTCGATCGGGCCCTGGCCGGCTTCTGCAGCGTCGATGACGCATCGGACCTGGTCAGCCTGCAACGTGTGGTCAAGTCGCCCGCCGAGCTCGTCTATGTGCGCCGTGCCGCGGCGCTGGCGGACGATGCGCTGGATGCCGCACTGCCGCAGATTGCCGCCGGCGCATTCGAGGGCAAGATATTGGCCGCCATGCAGGGAGCGGTGTTCGAGGGTGGCGGCGACTACCCCGGCAACGAGTTCATCATCGGCTCAGGCCGTGACGCCTTGCTGTGCCGTTATTTCGCCGGGCGCCGCCACCTGGACCCGCAGGATCAGCTCACCCTGGAATGGGCCGGCGTCTATCGACACTATCACGCCAGCATGATGCGTACGGTCGTCATCGGCCGGCCCGATCCGCTCCATCGGCGCATGCACGCGGCCTGCGAAGAAGCATTGGCTGCGGCTACCGAGGCCCTGCGCCCGGGCCAACCGGTGGGCGATGTGTTCGATGCGCACGCCCGTGTGTTCGATGCTCATGGTTTTCGCGACGCTCGCATGAACGCCTGCGGCTATAGTCAGGGGACGACATTCTCCCCAACGTGGATGGACTGGCCGATGTTCTATGCCGGCAACCCTGTATTGGCCGAACCCGGCATGGTGTTTTTCTTGCACATGATCCTCATGGACAGTGAACAGGAGCGCGCAATGACGCTGGGACACACTGTGGTCGTCACCCCCGGGGGCTGCGAGGCCTTGAGCCGGCACGGTGTGGATTTGTTGGTGTGCTGATCGGCAGCGAGGTTGACAGGCCCCTACGGCGGCGCACACTCAAAGAGGGCTACCAGCCAAGGGACAGGCAGCCCGCCCGGAGGAAAACGCAATGGCTGTCACGAGCCACGATCCTAGTGTGATGCTGGAACATGCCGCGCTCGTCGTCGCCACCCTGGAAGGGATTGGCGCGGCGGCGATCGCTGTGACGCCCGACAGTCGCATCATCGGCACCAACAAGCGCTTCGACGAGCTGCTCGGCGCCGAGCACGAAGCCGGCGAGGACAGCGGCCGCGCACTGCGCCGGGTCAGCGGGCTGGTACTGCGACCCGAGGAATGGAGCGCTTTCGTCGAAACTGTGCTGCAGGACTGCCGGCAGCCGCGCGAATCGTTGCTGGAGTTCTACGACGGGCGCGTGTTCAAGGTCCACATGCGCCCATTGCACTGGCAGGGCCAAGTCGCGGGCCGTGTCTGGACTTGGCTGGACATGACCGCCGAACATCGCGTCACCGGCCAGCTTCAGGTCAGTGAGGAGCGGCTGCACTTGGCGGTCAGCGGCGCCCGCGGTGCGATCTGGGACTGGCACATTGCCGACCCCACCCAGGATGTGGGTGGCGATGAAGACGACGGTGGCGAGTACTACCTGTCGCCGGACATCAAGGCCATCGCGGGGTATCGAGACGATGAAATCCCCAACACGCGGGCCGCCTGGTTCCACTTGGTGCATCGGGACGACCGCGAGATGGTGCGCAACCGCCTGCGCGATGCGGTCGCCCGTGGCGGTGGCGCGCGAATTCTCGAATATCGAATCCGTCACCGCGACGGCGGTATCCGCTGGATCCGCTCGCACGGCACCCTGGTCAACGATGACAGCGGTCGGCTGTTGCGCTGGACCGGCATCGAATGGGACATCACCGAACAGAAGCTCGCCGAGATCGGCCTGGAAGCCGAGCATGCCCGGGTTCGCGCCTACCTGGACACCGCCGAAATCTTTCTCGTGGTGCTCGACAGCCAGGGCCGCATTGCGTTCATCAACCCCAAGGGCTGCCGGGTTCTCGGGGCGGACGAGGCTGACCTGATCGGGCGCAGCTGGTTCGATGTCGCGCTCACCGAAGACTGGCGCTCGTCCATGCAGGATATGTTCGAGCAATGCATGGCCGGCCGGGTCAGCGACGTCAGTCAGTTCGAACACCCCGTCTGTACGGCGGCCAAGCAGGAACGGCTGATCTCCTGGCGCAGCCGTATGGTCCCGGACCACAACAGCACCGAACCGTCGCTGCTGATGTGCGGGGAGGACATCACCGACCAGCGGGCGATGGAGTTCGCCCTGCGCGATTCCGAGCAAACCTTCGCGGCGGTGTTCCAGACCAGCCCCGACGCCATTCTGATGGTCGTACGCGACAGTGGCCGGTGTATCGACGTCAATCCGGCTTTCGAGTCGCTCACCGGTGTCTCGCGCGAGGGCGCCGTCGGGGCCGACATCTTCCGCCATATCGGCTTGGGTGCCGTGCCGGTGGACGGCTACGCGCCGCGCGATGAGAGTCTGCTGGCCAGGCTGCGTGACGAGAGTCCCTTGCGTAATCTCGATTGCCGGTTCGTCACTGCGAACGGCGAAGAGCGTACCGTACTGCTCTCGGCCAGCGTGTTCCCCTTGCACGAGGAGGATGCGCTGCTGCTGACTCTGCACGACATCAGCGAGCGCATCGCCACGGAAGCCGCCCTCAAGGCCAGCGAGCATCGCTTCCGCAGCTACTTCGACCAGGAGCTGATCGGCATCGCCATGACCCGTATGGACGGTACCTGGCTGGATGCCAATGCCGCCTTGTGCAAGCTGCTGGGTCGCGACAAGGACGATCTGATGCGTCTGCCCTGGCCCGAGCTGGTCGTACCGCAGGATCTTAGCCGGGAGGTCGAGCTGCTGGACGACGTTCGCCAGGGCGAGCGGGATCGCTACTCCATTGAAAAGCGGATGCTCCACGCCGACGGGCAGACCATCCACGTTCTTGCCTCCGTGGCCGCGGTCCGCGACAGCAAGGGCTATGTCGACTACCTGATCAGCGTCGTTCAGGACATCACGGTACAGAAGCTACAGGCCGAGCAGCTCAGTCAGGCCCAGAAGATGGAAGCCGTCGGGCAGCTCACCGGGGGTATCGCGCACGATTTCAACAATCTGTTGACCATCATCGGCGGCAATCTCGAGCTGTTGCAATTGGCCCTGGGAGAGGACGACCCGGATCATGCCCTGATCGAAGATGCGCTCTCGGCGGCCCGCGACGGCCGCGAGCTCACCCGCCAGATGCTGATCTTCTCGCGCGGCCGCACGCTGGAATCGCAGGCCACGGACGTCGCCGCCCTGATCCGCAACATCGAACGCCTGCTGCGGCGGGCGTTGCGCGATGACATCGTCCTGACACTGGGCTTCGGGCCCGACGATGCCATGTGGGCGCGGTTGGACCAGCACCAGTTCGAGAGCGTGCTGGTGAACCTGATGCTCAATGCCCGCGATGCCATTCCCGGCTCGGGCGAGGTACGCGTCGAGCTGGAGACGGCCGAACCCACCACTGTGCTGCACCTGGATCTTCCCGCCGGGGAATATGTCCATGTCATGGTATCGGACAGCGGCGGCGGTATGAGCCCCGAGGTGATCGCCAAGGCTTGCGAGCCGTTTTTCACCACTAAGGAGCTGGGACGCGGCACCGGGCTCGGACTGAGCATGGCCTATACGTTTCTGCGCCAATCCGGCGGCATGCTGTGGCTGGAGAGCGCCCTCGGCCAGGGTTCTGTGGTGCACATGGTGCTGCCGGCGGCCAAAGCCGAACAAGCGGCCAGCCAACAGGCACCGGCGCGTGTGGCGCCACCGCGGGGCGACGAACGGATACTCGTCGTCGAGGACGAGCCCCGCCTGCGGGCGCTCGCGGTGAGATATCTGCAGGATCTGGGTTATCAGGTGGCCGCGGCGGCCAACGGGCAGGAGGCGTTGGCGCTGCTTGAGAGCGACAGCGGCTTTGACTTGCTGTTCTCGGACATCATGATGCCCGGCGGGATCAACGGCCATCAGCTCGCCGACATCGTGCGCTCGGCGCGTCCGCATATGCCGATTCTACTGACGACCGGCTACGATGGGGCTGCGGACAGTGTTCGCGCCGGTGGCGCGGCGTGGCCGCTGCTGCACAAGCCCTATGGGAAAGCGCAGTTGGCGACCTATATCCGCCGTTGCTTCGATGGAAAGGCAGAAGATGACGCATCATGAGGCGTTGGACTCAGGACACTAGGAGCTTGGCGTGACTATCGAGCGGATCCTGGTCGTGGATGACGACCCGCGTATTGGCCGTTTGGCCAGGCGGGTGGCCGAGGGCATGGGTATCGACACCACGGTGATCGATGACCCGGCGATGTTCGAGTCGGCCTATTACAGTGCCGAGCCGCAGGCCATACTGCTCGATTTGAACATGGCCGGTCGCGACGGGGTGGAGCTGCTGCGTTTTCTCTCAGACATCGGGTCCCAGTCGGTCGTGATCCTGATGTCAGGTATGGATGACCGCATCATCGCCAGCTCGCGCCACCTGGGGGTATCGCTCGGGCTGGATATGGGGCCGTCGATGCCCAAACCGATCGAGCTGGCCTTGCTGCGGGAGCTGTTGGACGGTCTGGACAAACGCGCCGAACGAATCGCCGATGTGTCACCGATGATCGAGGTGTCCGCCTTGGAGGAGGCGATCACCGGTGGGCAGATCCTGCCGTACTACCAGCCGCAGGTCGAAATTCCAGAGATGGCTATCGTGGGCTTTGAGGTGCTTGCGCGTTGGCAGCACCCGACGCTGGGGCTGGTGCCTCCGGTGGAGTTCATCGGGCTTGCGGAGTCGACGGATTTGATCGCGTCGCTGACGCTGGCGGTGATGGAGCGCGGCTTGCAGGATTTGATGTTCCTGGAGTCGATTCAGCCCAATTGCCGGCTGTCGTTCAATCTGTCGGCACGCATGCTGAATGAGTTGGATCTGCCGGAGCGGATTGCCGATGTGCTGGAGTCCTACGGTGTCTCGGCCGAACGTATCGTAATGGAGGTCACTGAAAGCGGCCGGATTGCGGAGCTACCGCGCGGTATCGATATCCTGACCCGGTTGCGGCTGCGTGGAGTGGGTTTGTCGAATGACGATCTGGGCAAGGGCTATGCGTCGGTCGATCAGTTGTACCGCTTGCCGTATTCGGAGTTGAAGGTGGACAAGGATTTCGTATCCGCGGCATTGCATGACCGAACCGCCCGCGCGATCGTAGAGTCGACCATCGGGCTGGGCAAGCGGATGAAGATGCGGGTGGTGGCCGAAGGTGTCGAGGACGTCAACATCCTGCCCGATCTGCTGAGCATGGGTTGCGATATCGTCCAGGGCAACGGCATCTGCCCCGCCAGCCCCTTGCGCGAAGTGCTGTCCTGGGCTGAAAACTGGCGGAAGATGCACGGGGCGAGCTGATTCGGGCACGGTGGGCCTGGGTCTGGGTCTGGTTGCGCCATCTGCTGGGGCTGGAGCCTTGACTCCGCTGTCCGGGTCGGTTGAGGCTTGGTCAGACGCGCTGTGAATACCTCCCTGTACGCTCGACGGCAGCATCCATGCTGCCGACGGTCTGACCAAGCCTCAACCGACCCGGACAGCTCACTTCGGTGGTTGGTCGAGAATGCGGCTGTCGCGCCACCAAGCTGTGATCCGGCCCTTGTAGGAGCCCTGCCCTCAGGGCGATTGTCGGGTGTGGTACCGGAATCCCAAGATTGGTGCCGGGAGGCAGAGGGCGTCGCTCCGGGCGGCCAAGGGAAGGGGTCCCCGCCGATATCCGGCAATCGCCCTGAGGGCAGGGCTCCTACAATGCCCACTCAATGACCCCAATCAACCCCACCGTCAAACCACCTCGCGCGAACCCGAGCGGAGTAACGCCACCCCCTGCGCCGCAGCCGGGTCCAGGCCGTCGCCACCCTCCCCCGCCAGCGCCGGTTCCACTTGCTTGGCAATGACTTTGCCGAGTTCCACCCCCCATTGATCGAAGGGGTTGTTGCCCCAGAGCACGGACTGGAGGAATACCTTGTGTTCGTAGGCGGCCAGCAGTGCGCCGAGCGTGTGCGGGTCGATGCGATCGAGAATCAGCAGAGAGCTGGGGCGGTTGCCGGGGCAGGCTCGGCTGTCGGCGATCCAGTCGGGGCAGTCCGGGTTTGCGGTCTTGACCTCATCGGCGTAACGACCGAATGCCAGGGCGGAGGCCTGGGCCAGGGCATTGGCCATCAAGCGTCGGTGATGCGGCAGTTTGGGATCGGGGTCTTCGGCACAGAGAATGAAGTCGGCCGCGTGCGGGCGCAGCCCCTGGTGCAGAAGTTGGTAGTAGGCGTGTTGTCCGCTGTTGCCCAGCCCGCCCCAGAGCACCGGGCATGCGGCCTGGGTCAGGGGACGACCGTCGCGGTCGACGCCTTTGCCGTTGCTTTCCATTTCCAGTTGCTGGAGATAGTCGGGCAACAGACCCAGACGCTCGTCGTAGCTGAGGATGGCGTGCGTGGTGGCGCCGAGCAGGTTGGTGTTCCAGACGCCGAGCATGGCCATGCGCCCAGGCAAGGTATGCGCAACGGGCTGTGCCTGGACATGGCTGTCCATGGCGGCGGCACCGTCCAGGAAGGCGCGGAAGCGTGCGGGGCCGAGGCTCATCATGATGGGCAGACCGATGACCGACCACACGGAATAACGCCCACCGACCCAGTCCCAGAAGCCGAAGCGGAGCTCCGGGTCGATGCCGAATTCGGCGACAGCCTTCAGGTTGGTGGACAAGGCGCAGAAATGGCGCCCGACGGCCGCCTCACCGAGCTTTTGGACCAGCCAGTCGCGAGCGGACTGGGCGTTGGTCAGGGTTTCGCCGGTGGTGAAGGTCTTGGAGGCGATGATGAACACGGTGCGGGCTGGGTGCAGGCCACGCAGGGTGCGGCGGAAATGCAGGGGATCGACACGGCTGAGGAAGCGCACCGTCGGGCCGTCCGCGTGCTCGGCCAGGGCATCACAGACCAGCTTGGGCCCGAGATCCGAGCCGCCGATGCCGATATTGACGACAGTGTCGATGGGCTCGCCGGTATAGCCGCGGTACGCGCCGGAACGCACCTGCTCGGCAAGGGCACTGGCGCGCTGGAGTTCGTCGTACACCTGGTCCATCACCGGTTCGGAATTGGTGGTGAAGCCGGCGTCGGCAGGTGCGCGCAAGGCCATGTGCAGTGCCGGGCGCCCCTCGCTGGTGTTGACGATCTCGCCGGCGAACAAGCGTTTGATCGCGCCATCCAGGTCGCTGGACCGGGCCACGGCGTCGAACGCCGCCAGCGCGGTGTCGTCCACACGCTGACGAGTGAAGTCCAACCGTATGCCCGCGCTCTTGCAGTGATAACGTTCGCACCGGCTTTGATCAGCTTCGAAAAGCTCGCGCAGGCTGATGGCAGACAGGCGGTTGGCTTCGTGCTGCAAGAGGTTCCAGTCGGCGGGCATGTACGACTCCTTGATGGTGGTCAGTCCTGTGTGGCGCCGCGTCGCGAGCGCGCACGGCTGCTACGGGCGGCACCGACACCGCTGAGCAGGGCCCGCGCGCCGTCGGTTACCGCACCGATGTCCCGTACGATGGTTTCCAGCGCCGGTGGTTCGCCGGCGGGGACGGAATCCAGTGCCTCACGCATGGCCTTGACGTGCTCGGGAGAGGTGCCGCAGCAGCCGCCGATGATGCGTGCCCCGGCATCGCGCACCAGTGCGGCATAGCGGCCCATGAGCTCGGGGGTGCCGTTGTAGCGGATGGCCCCGTCGATGAACTCGGGTATGCCGCAGTTGGCCTTGGCGACCAGCACGGCCTCCGGGTTGGCGCGCGCCATGCCCAGGATACTGGCGACGACCTCAGGGGCACCGACGCCGCAGTTGGTGCCGCAGGCGTCCGGATGGGGGTGGTGCTCGGCACAGAAGCGCGCAAAGCCCTCGGGCGTGACGCCCATCATGGTCCTCCCGGCGGTGTCGAAGCTCACCGTGCAGACCACCGGCAGCCCGGTGGCCGCCGCCCCTTCCAGGGCGCAGGCGACCTCCTGCTCGGAGGACATGGTTTCGATCCACAGGACATCGGCACCGCCGCGGGCCAGGCTTTCGGCTTGGGCGCGGAAGGCTGCGATCGCGGTGGCGTCGGTGAGTTTGCCCATGGGCTCGAACAACTCGCCGGTGGGGCCGATCGACCCGCCGACGATGACATCGCGGCCGGAACGGTCGGCAACACCGCGGGCGATGCGCGCCGCCGCTTCGTTGAGTTCACCGACCCGATGTTCGGCCTTGTGCAGGGCCAGACGAAAGCTGTTGCCACCAAAACTGTTGGTCAGCACGATGTCCGAGCCGGCATCGACGAACAACTGATGCAAGGTCTCGATTCGCTCGGGGTGGTCCACATTCCAGAATTCCGGCGGGTCCCCGGACTGGAGGCCCATGGCGAAAAGCGTGGTTCCGGTGGCGCCGTCGGCCAGCAAGACCCCTTTTTCGGCCAGCAAGCGGGTGAAACGATTCGTCATCGACGAGCTCCAGGCATTGGTCGGTCAGGGGCAGCATTCTGGCCCAGGGCAGACGGCGGGGCCAGTACATAACCGCTACGCGGTTGGTTTTAAGTTTAAGGTTTTAAGTTTTAGGTTCTGGTGGGTAATCTCAATGACTTAAAACTTAAAACTTAAAACGCCCCCTACAACCTCGGCACCGCCTCGACCAGCCGCCGGGTCTGCGGATGTGTCGGATTGGCGTAAACGGCCGACGGTGCGCCGTGCTCGACGATGCGACCGCCGTCCATCACCGCGACGGTGTCGCAAAGGAACTCGACAGCGGCCAGGTCGTGGGCGATGAACAGGTAAGCCAGGCCAAGCTGTGATTGCAGGTCTTTGAGAAGGTTGAGGATCTGCGCCTGTACCGAGACGTCCAGCGCACTGACGGGTTCATCCAGGATCAAGCACTGCGGCGAGACGGCCAGGGCGCGGGCGATGCCGATGCGCTGGCGTTGTCCGCCGCTGAAGGCGTGCGGGTGGCGGTCCAACTGGTCTGCGTCCAGGCCCACCTGGGCCATGAGTTCGGCGCAGCGTGCACGGCGTGCGGCACGACCGAGCTGCGGCGCATGCAGCCGCAGCGGTTCGGACAGGGATTGCGCTACGGTCATGCGCGGGTTGAGGGCGCCGGAGACATCCTGAAAGACCATCTGTAACCGCTGCGCCCACGGCCGCCGCTGACGGCGACTCAGGTGATCGATACGCTGGCCGTCGTAGATCACGCGGCCGGAGGCGGCCGGAGTCAGCCCCATGATGGCCATGGCGAGGGTGGTTTTCCCCGACCCGGACGCACCGACCACACCCAACGCCTCACCGCGCGCCAGGCTCAAGGAGGCCTGGTGCACGGCCGGTGCCACCGCGCCAGGGTACTGTACGGAGAGTGACTCGACAGCCAGCAGCGGTGGATTCATGGCATGTCCAGGCCGGTGGCCAGGCGGTCCCGTCGCTCGCCCAGCCGAGGAATACACGCCAGCAGGCGGCGGGTGTAGGCATGTTGCGGTTGATGCAGAATCTGCGCGGTATCGCCCTGCTCCACCAACCGGCCCTGGTGCATGACCAGCGTGCGCCGGGCGAAACCGGATACCAGGGCCAGGTTGTGCGTGATCAACAGCACTGCCAAGCCGGTGTCGGCTTGCAGGTGTTTGAGCAAAGCCATGATCTCCGCCTGGACGGGCGTATCCAGCGCGGTGGTGGGTTCGTCCGCCACCAGCAACCGGGGCTGCCCGGCCAGGGCAAGCGCAATGCCGATGCGCTGCTGCTGCCCGCCGCTGAACTGGTGCGGGTAATGGCGGTGCCGGCGTGCAGGGTCGGGAATGCCGACACGTGCCAGTTCCGTCACCGCGGCCTCGCGCACCTGACGCTCGGCGGGCCGATGGATGCGAATGACCTCTGCGAGCTGGTCGCCGACGCTGAACACCGGGTCCAGCGACGCGGTCGGGTCCTGGAAAACGTAGCCGATACCCGCGCCACGCAGCGTCTGCAGCGCTTTGCCGCTCATCGTATTGACGGGCGTGCCGTCGAAGCGGATCTCACCGGACACGCGGCTGCCTTGCGGCAGGAGCCGGGCCAGGGCCAGGGCGGTGAGGCTCTTGCCCGAGCCGGACTCGCCGACCAGGGCGATGGGTTCGCCCGCGGCGATGTTGAAACTCACCCCGTCCACGACGGGGTTGTCGCCGAAGTCGATCGTCAAACCGTCGACATCCACCAGGGCGCTCATGGTCGCGGGTCTCCCTGACCCATGCGCGGGTCGACATGGTCGCGCAACGCATCGCCCAGGACATTGAAGGCGACGACCGTAGTGAAAATGGCGATGCCCGGTGCCATCAGCCACCACAGCCCGAGCATGAATACGCGCATGTCCTCCTGCGTCTGGCCGAGCATCAGACCCCAGGAGGACTGCGGCTCCTGGATCCCCAGCCCGAGAAAGCTCAAGGCCGCCTCGCCCAGCACGTAGCCGGGAATGCTCAATGTTCCGGCGACCAGCAGATAACTGGCGATGTTGGGCAGGAAATGCAGGCGCAGGATGGCCCAGTGCGACTGCCCCATGGCCTCGGCGGCCCGAACATAGGCGCGCTGGCGCAGGGACAGGGCGATGCCGCGGACAATACGCGCCGTCGGTGCCCAGCCGATCATCGCCAGGATCACCACGATCAGTCCGTACATTTGGGCCGAGTCGAAATGCGGCGCAAGACTGCCGCGCAAGGCCAACAGCAGGTACAGCCCCGGCACCGCCATCAGGAACTCCACGCTGCGCATGAGAATGAAGTCCACCCAACCGCCGAAGTAGCCGGCCAGCCCGCCGACCAGGAAGCCCAGGCTCAAAGTAATGGCAATGCCGATCAGGCCGATGCTCAGCGAAACGCGCGCACCGTACAGCAGGCGGGTGAACACATCGCGCCCCGTGGCATCGGCACCCAACAGGTAGATGCGCTCCGCCGGGTCCGCCGGCTGGAACAGCTTGGTACGCCAGTTCAGACCTAACCAGGAGTACGGCGCGACGGTGGCGAACCAGTCCACACCTACGCTGCGATCGCCCACCGGGGCGTAGTCCGCGGCGGCGCGGTCCACGGCCCGATACACCCGCGCCTCCAGGCCACTGTCGCCCCACACCCAGCCGCTGGGCGGGTGATAGGCATGCGGCAAGCTTTGCTCGGCCGGACCGTAGGGTGAGAGAAACGGTGCCGCCAGCGCCGCCAAGTAGAGCACGGCCAGGACGATGCCGCTGACCAGCGCCGCCGGGCGCGACCAGAAGCGGCGCTTGCGGCTCATCGTGACGCCCCATGACGGATACGCGGGTCGACCACCGCCAGAAGGATATCGGCGATGAGATTACCGACCACCAGCATGAGACTGGCGATGAGCACGGCGGCCATTACCACGAAGGGGTCCTGTTGCAGAAACGCCTGGAACAGCAACTGGCCCAAACCCGGATAGTTCATCACGTTCTCCACCAGCAAGGCCCCGGACAGCAGCATCGACAAGGCGAAACCCAGCGTGGTGATCATGGGGTTCAAGGCATTGCGCAGCACGTGCTTGAACAGGATGCGCCGCTCGGACAGGCCGCGGGCGCGGGCGGCGAGGACGAAATCCGAATGGAGAAAGTCCATCGTCTGCGCACGCATGACACGCAGCAGGCCGGCCAGGCTGCCCAGCGCCAGCACGGTGGCGGGCAGGATGAGGTGGTGAAGGAAGTCCAGGACCTGCGTGGCCGGTGGCAGATAGGCATGGTCGATGGCCGTCATCCCGCCGACCGGAAACCAGCCCGAGCGCGCGGCCAGGAACACCGCCAGCAAGGCCAGCACGAACTCGGGTACTGACAAGGCCACATAGGCCAGGGTGTTGGCGCCGCGGTTCATCCAGCCCCCGTAGCGCGCCGCCAGCAGCCCTAGCGGAATGGCCAGCAGCCAACTGGCCAGCAATGCAGCCACCGCCAGCCCCAGTGTGGCCGGCACGCGGGTGGCCAGCAGTTCCGATACCGGCAGTTTGTAGGTCCAGGAGTAACCGAAATCCGGCCCGAAGACCCACCGGCTGCCGCCATCGGGCGTGGACGCCATGCGCACCGGCGAGATGTTCGCCAGCCAGCGCAGGTACTGGGTGGTCCAGGGTTGGTCCAAGCCGAAGCGCGCCTCGACCTCGGCGATGTACTCGGCCGGTATTTCCGGGTCGGCCCGCGCCGCGGTCAGAAAGTCCCCGGGTGTCAGACGCAGCAGTAGAAACACCAGAAAGGTCAGGGCCAGCACCAGCGGTATGGCGGTGGCGAGGCGGCGGACGATCATGCCGATCATGGCGGCGCCTCCGTGGTCCACAGCTCGGCGATGTTCCAGGCGATCGGCCCGCCTGGCGGTATGCGCAGGTTGCGCCACTCGTTGCCGATACCGCCGTAGGCGGTCGGGGTGACCAGGAACAGCAGCGGCAACTGCTCGGCGAAGATGGCCTGAATCTCATGTACCAGGCGCACACGCTCGGCAGGGTCCAGCGCCTGCTCTTGAGCGTCCATCAAGGCGTCTATCCTCGCCTCCCATTCGGTGGCCGGCGCCGATTGGTTGGGATACCAGACGTGCAGCCGGCCATCGCTGCGGTAGATCGCTTTGCCGCCGGAGGGGTCGCCGCCACCGGTAAGCCCAAGGATGGCGGCATCGTAGTCGAAGCGCTTGCTGGTGAGATCGACCAGTGTGCCGAAGTCGACGAAACGCAGGGTGACATCGATACCCAACGCGCGGCAGCCCTCCTGGAAGGCGGTGACCAACGCGGTGGCACGCTGGCTGCCCTCGTAGGCCAGCAGTTCGAAGGCGACACGGTTGCCTTCGCGATCCTCCAGTTGCCCGGCTGCGTTCCAGGTGAAGCCCGACTCGGCCAATGCGGCGCGTGCGCGGTCCGGGTTGTAGCGGTAACGGCGCACATCGGGGTTGTGCCAGCGCGGGTTGCCGGGGCTGATCATCGAGTCCAGCGGTTTGCCGCGTCCGAAATACACCGCATCGATCAAGCCCTCGCGATCCAGCCCCCAGAGCATGGCGCGGCGGAAGTTCACATCGGTGAACCAGGCCAGCTTGTGCGGCGCCAGGTAAGGTTTGCCGGCATCGTTGCTCTCGGGGTTCTGGTTGAACCAGATAAAGCCGATGCCGGTGTCCGGCCCTTGCTCGTACACGGTGAAGTCATAGGTGTCTTCAGCAGCGGTCACCCAGGCAACATCGCCTACCGAGACGGTGGCGGTGTCGGTCAGGCCGGTGGCGAACAACACCGTCTCGGTATTGGCATTGGCGACGAAGCGGACGATCAAGCTGTCGATATAGGGCAGGCGCTGCCCGGCACGATCCTCGCGCCAGTAATGCGGGTTCGGAACCAGAGTCATGCGCTCGCCGGGGCGGAACTCCAGCAAGCGGAACGGCCCACTGCCGACCAGGGTGGCCGGCTCGCGAATGGCGGTCGACAGACTCCAGGCCTCGATCAGGCGACCGTTCTCCAGCGCATCCCGTAGCTTGTGCGCCGGCAGAATGTTGATCGAGGCCAGGTCGTACTCCAGCGGCGCATAAGGGACGACCGTCTCCACCACCACCGTGTCATCGTCCGGTGCCCGATAACGCAGCCGCTCGCCGCCGATGGTCAACTGCTGCTTGTAGCGATTGGGCACGCGCTCGTCGAAGATCGCATTCAGGGTGAACATCACATCGCGGCTGGTCAGCGGCTCCCCGTCGCTCCAGCGCAGGCCACGGCGCAGCCGCAGCGTCAGCACGCGGCCCCCATCGCTGCGCACCCAATCGCGCGCCAGGCCGGGGACGACCTCGCCATCGGTCGGGTCGACGTTGGTGAGCGCGGCCATCAACAAGCCTACCGTGCGGCTGCTGTAGATGTCCTCGACGGCCAGCGGATTGAACGTCCGCGGGGGTTGGCCCATGGACTGGATGAAGCGCCCACCGTGCCGGCCCGGCGGTGCGTCCAGGATGTCCATGTCCAGCGGACGTGGCGGGTCGCTGCGCGGCGGCAGCGTCGCCTGCTCGCAGGCCGACAGCCACAGCGCGGGAAGTATCGCCAGGACACGACACCACCGCACGGGGGTCATTCGTCCTTGGGCGCGATGGCGGGCACCACGTTGGTATCCAGGGGGATGGTCAACGTCTCGTACTCACCTTGGGCCGGCGGGGTGTCGGAGACCTGCCAACGCCCCTGCGCGTCCTGCCAGCGGTATAGGATGCGGCTGGACGGCGTGGCGGCCGGCAGGGTCTGGAGGTACGGCTTGACGAACGCCGGTGCCGATTGCGGGCGCCACCACCAGTACGCGACCAGCGCCAGGGCCAGTACGAGGATGAGCACCAACAGCGCCGTCACCGTGGCGCCGCGCTGCCGCCCCGCCCTCATGCGGCCTGCCCCCGCAGCTGCATCACCCGCTCGCGCAGTCTGTCGATGGTCGCCGCGTCGGGCGCGACCACGTCGCCCACCTCCAGCGCGATACGCGAACGGAACGCCCTGGGCAGGCGTTTGAATGCCCCACCGTGCTTGCGGCTGAATACGCTGCCCCACAACCCTTTGAGCGCCAGCGGCACGACGGGCACCGGATCGCGCTTGAGAATACGCTCAGTGCCGGCGCGGAACTCCCCGATTTCACCATCGGCGGTAAGCCGCCCCTCGGGGAAGATGCACACGACCTCACCGGCCCGTAACGTATCGGAGATCCGCTCGAAGGCCTGCTCAAGCAGCTTGGGGTTGGCGCGTGCCGAGGCGATGGGGATGGCGCCCGCCAGGCGGAACACGGCATGCAGTACAGGGGTGTCGTAGATGCGGTGGTCCATGACGAAGCGCACCGGGCGGCGTATGCAGCCGGCGATGATCAGTGCATCCACGTAGCTGACATGGTTGCAGACCAGCAGGCACGGCCCCTCGTCCGGCACCTGCTGCAAGCCCTTGGCGTCGATGCGGTAACCCACGTTGATGAGTATCCACACCAGAAACCGCCAGAGAAACTCCGGCACCAGCGTATAGATGTAGAGGGCCACCACGGCATTGACAACGGCCGTGGCCAGGATGAGCTGCGGTATGGTCAGGCCGGCCGACAGCAGTGCAATGGCAAACAGTGCCGAACCGACCATGAACCCGGCGTTGATGATGTTGTTGGCCGCGATGATTCGCGAGCGGCGGCTGGGCTCGCTACGGCTTTGCACCAGTGCCTGCAATGGGACGATATAAAAGCCGCTGAACAACCCCAGCAGGACAATGTCGGCGATGACCCGCCACTGGCCGGGGTCGGCCAGAAAGGTGGCCGCATCGATGAGCGCAGCGTCGGCGACGTAGTCCGGCCGGGCGAAATACAGGTCTGCCCCGAACACGGTCATGCCGATGGACCCCAAGGGAACCAGGCCGATCTCGACCTTGTGTCCGGACAAGCGCTCGCACAATAGCGAGCCCAGTCCGATGCCGACGGAGAACAACGCCAACAGCACGGTCAACACGTGCTCGTTGCCCCCCAGCACCCGCGGTGCGTAGTTGGGCAGCTGCGCCAGCACGGTCGCGCCGTAGAACCAGAACCAGGAGATGCCCAGAATCGACAGGAAGACGGTGCGGTTCTCGCGCGCGAAACGGACGTTGTGAACGGTCGCGGTGATGAGATTCCAGTTGAACGTCAGGCCCGGGTCCACCGGCGCGGCGATCGGGATCCGCCGGCTGGCCAGGTAGCCGAGCGCGGCAATGGCAACCACCACCGCAGCGACGATCATCGGGCCGACGCCGTGTATGGCGATGAGCACACCGCCGACGATAGTACCGAGCAAGATGGCCAGGAAGGTGCCCATTTCCACCAAACCGTTGCCGCCGACCAGTTCGTGCTCGCGCAGATGCTGCGGCAGGATGCCGAACTTGACCGGACCGAACAGCGCGGACTGAAAACCCATCAGAAACAGAATGAGAAACAGCATCGGCACTGATTGCAGCAGGAATGCCACGGCCGCCAGGCCCATGATGCCGACCTCGAGCAGTTTGATCTTACGGATCAGGGCGGACTTCTCGAACTTGTCGGCTAATTGCCCGCTGCTGGCAGAAAAAAGGAAAAACGGCAGGATGAACAGCCCGGCGGCCAGATTGACCAGCAAATCCTTACCACCCTCGGCCACAGCCACCTGGTAGGCGATCATGATGACCAGCGCATTCTTGAACACGTTGTCATTGAACGCGCCCAGGAACTGGGTGAGGAAGAACGGGCCGAAGCGGCGCTCCGAGAGCAGCTTGAACTGACTGTGTTGCGCCATGCACGTGGTCGTCGGCAGTTGAACGCCAGGAGAATAGCATGCCCGCTCGGGCTCGCTGAGGGCCTGCGCGCCGCGTCGCCGAAGGCAATCAATACGGTGTAGGATGGCGGGCTTTCGATCGGGGGCACCACCGTCATGCAGGCGTTGATCGACCGCATTCGCCAGGACGCCGTTTATCTCGGCAAGGGCATCGTCAAAGTCGATGGGTTCATCAACCATCAGATCGACCCGGCGCTGACCGCCGGCATGGGCGAGGCCTTTGCCGCACGTTTCGCCACCTGCGGTGCCACCCGCGTGATCACTGCCGAGGTCTCGGGCATTCCCCCGGCCCTGGCCACCGCCATGGCGCTGAAGGTGCCGTTGATCTACGCCCGCAAGCAGCGACCGGCAACGTTGACCGAGCCCTGCTACACCGCACCCACCACCAGCCGCACCAAGGGCAATACCGTCGACCTCCAGGTCTCCAGCCGCTACCTGCATGCTGACGACAAGGTGCTCATCATCGACGATTTCCTGGCCACCGGAACGACGCTCAACGCGATGGTGTCGATCATCGCCCAGAGCGGCGCCACGCTGGTGGGGATCGGCTGCGTCGTAGAGAAGATGTGGGAAGGCGGTCGCGAGACCTTGCGCGACGTTCAGGTGCCGATCGAGTCATTGGCCAAGCTGCATCTGGTCGATGAGCGGATCGTCGTCGAAGATTGATCCACCCGAAACTGCAAAACTCCCGTCACGTTCACTTCATCGTCATCACCCATTCTTTGCGCCGTCAATGCGAAGAGGGTGATGACGATGAATCGATACCGGGCGATCTGGGTGTCCGACGTCCACCTGGGCATCCGCGACTGCAAGGCCGAGTTTCTGCTGGACTTCTTGCAGAAGAACCCGTGTGACACCTTGTACCTGGTCGGCGATCTGATCGACTTCTGGCAGATGCCGCGCAACCGTCGCTGGCCGGACAGCCACAGCGAGGTGTTGCGCTGGATCCTCTCGCGTGCCGCCACGGATTGCCGCGTGGTGTATATCCCGGGCAATCACGATGAAATCGCCCGCGATTGCATCGGCCTGTTCTTCGGCAATGTGGAGATCCTCGAACGCACCATTCACACGACGGCCGACGGCCGCAAGCTGTTGCTCGTCCATGGCGACGAATTCGACAACGCCGTGCGCTGCAATCGCATCACCGAATGGCTGGGCGACCATGGCTACAACTTGTTGCTGGCACTCAATCGCCTCACCAGCAGGCTGCGCCGCCATTGGAACTATCCTTACTGGTCGCTGGCCGGCGCATTGAAGCGGCGCATCGGCCATGTCGCCCGTTACATCGAGCGCTTCGAGCATGCTGCGGCGCATGCGGCGCGCAAAGCCGGCTGCGACGGCATCGTCTGCGGCCACATCCACCACGCGGCGGTGCGCCGTATCGATGGCGTGCTGTACTGCAACGACGGGGATTGGGTGGAAAGCTGCACGGCGCTGGCCGAGCGTCCCGACGGCAGTCTGAACCTGATCCACTGGAGCGACAGCAATGTCGTACCGATGCCGGCCCCGCCGCGTGTCGCCTCAGCGACCGCCGACGAACACGAGGTATCGCCACAACCCGCCGTAAGCCGCGCGTTCCTGGCAAAGACGGGGACGGAATAAGGTTTCCAAAACCGGGGCGAGCTCCCCGGCCATGCGCACATGGTTGACACCCATCCAGCGCGCGAAAGCGGCACTCGGCGTGCGGTGGAAGTCCACCACCGCGATATGCCCGCCCTCGGCCAGGTCGTCCCGGGCTGCCGCGAGCACCTGTTGCCAGCCGGGGTTGATCATGCTTAGCGCATAGCTGATCAGAATCAGGTCGAACCCGTCTTCGCCGCCCAGCCGGCCGCGGTAGGGTTGCTCGATCAGCCGGGCGCGATCGTCAAGCCGGCGGCGGGCCTTCTCCAGCATGTCGGCCGAGACATCGACCCCGGTCAACTCGGCATCGGGAAAAGCCGATGCCAGGCGGGCCAGGTTGACGCCAGTCCCGCAACCGACCTCCAGGATGCGCCGCGGTGCGATGCCTTCGGCTGTCAGCCAGACCTGCGGTGCGTCGCGGCCGAACAGGAATGCCCAGCGCGTGGCATCGTAGACCCGCGCATGCCAGCGATAGTACTGCCGCATGGACTGCGCCTGGTCGCTCATGCCTGTACCTGGGCCAGATGGAAGCTCCCATAGGTACCAACACGGTCGCGGGCGTGCAGACGCTCGGTCAGTTCGGGGAAGAACCGCAGCCGGGCGCGGGCCGACGGCGGAATGAAGTCTGTCGTCATGCCGGCCGAGCGCAGGATGATGCGTGTTCCCGGCCGGCTGTTGGCCAGGATGAGGTCCCACTCCTCGGCCAAGCCCGCCGGGTCGTTCCAGGCCAGCCAGTCCTGGTGGTCCAGCAAGACGTACTGGCTGTAGGTGGCCGGGTTCGCCTTGAGAAAGCCGGACAGCGTCGTGGTGTGCAAGTGCAGCCGGTCCACACGGGCGCGCAGCGTCTCGAAGTGGTCCGGCAGAAGATAATTGGGACAGCATTCGGGTGTGAAGCGTCCGGTGAGGTATACCCGCCAGAAGTAATTGTCTTTGAAGGGCACCTGCGTGAACACCTGACGCAATCGGTTGCGCACATAGCCGAGCACGCCATCGTCGCTGTCGCGGGTCATCAGTTGGATTTGCGGCCGCGGCACACCCAACAGCGCAAGGGTCATCGGCTGGCGCAGCAGCCAGGCCGAGAATCGGCCCCAGAGCTCCGGCTCCACGCGGGCGTAGATCTCCCGCTGTGTGTCCAGCGAGTCGGCGTCGAGCAAACCGTCCAGTGCATCGCCTATGCCCTTGCCCGGGCGGCGCAGATAGCGGGTGATGACCCAGGCAACCAAGCCTGAGGTGCCGCGGTAGTAGAACGAGCGCCTGCGGCCGGTCGGTGCGAAGAAGTGTGCGCGCCGGTCCCAGAAATCGACCGCATAAGCGGGCAGATGGTCGCGGACCTCGCGGTATGCGCTGGTGTAGCGGCAATCGGCGCCCTCGCCCATCAACGACCATAGGCGGATGAAGTCCCCACCTTTGAACAAGGCGCGCTTCAACTCCAGCAAAGCATTCTGCCGCGGGTTCACATCGACGCAGTGGATGCTCCGGGGGGCATCGAGGAGGTAGTCCAGCGCATTGCAGCCCGCGCTGGTGAGCATGACCACGTCGCTATGCTGATCGATCTCCAGCACCTGGCGGTCCAGCCGCGGGTCTTCCCAGCACAGGTTGTAGATGAGGTTGCGGGTGTGTACCGCCTTGAACAGGCGATCATGCAAACGCTGGTGGAAGCCTGGACTGGTCACGCTCATCTGGCGTATTTCCCGATGCCGATGCAATCGGGCCAGTATCCTCAGGCCGTGTTGGCATTGGATGACCGGCGAATTGCAGGCCTGTGACAGCATCGATCAGGGCAAGCTGACCGACGCCGCGCGGGTATTCGTCATCGCAGGCGCCTGGGGGTCGGCCATCCACCCCCAGTCGCGGAACACGCGAACCGCCGCATCGCCGGCACGCGACATGAAGCCACTGGGTGCGACGGTGGAGAGGGCCTGCAAGGGGTAGCGCTCAATCACCCGGTCACCGCTGCGCACCTCCACCTCGCCGAAAACATCGCCGATCTGCACCGGCATCTGCAGCTCGAACTCACTCGTCGGCCGAGCGATTACGTGCACGGCAGGCGCTTCGACGGCGGACACCAGCAGCGGCCGGGGGCGTATCACACCCAATGAAAGCCAAGGGATTTCGCCGCCCCACACGCGCAGGCGGGCCAACTCGCTTTCGGCCGTCAGCGGTTCGATCTGACGGTAATTGGCATAGCCGTAATCAAGCAGCATGCGGCTTGCGGTAAAGCGGCTTCCCGGCGTGGGGGCGCCGAGCACGACGCTGATCAGGCGAAAGCCGTTACGCAGTGACGAGTTCACGACGCAGTACCCGGCACTGTTGGTGAAGCCGGTCTTGAGGCCGTCGACCTCGCCATCCTGGCGCATCAGGCGGTTGCGGTTGCGCTGGGTGATGCCGTTGTGCGTGAACGACTCACGGTTGAAGTACGCGTAGTGCTGGGGATAGTCGCGAATTATTGCGCTAGCCAGCCGTGCGAGGTCGGCGGCGGTGGTCTGGTGGCCGGCAGCCGGCAGGCCATTGGGGTTGAGGAAATGCGACTGCGTCATGCCCAGACCGGCGGCCGTCTCGTTCATCAGCACGGCGAAGGCCTCAACCGACCCGGCCACGTACTCCGCCAACGCCACGGCCGCGTCGTTGCCCGACTGCACGATCAAGCCGTTGAGCAAGGTGTCGACGGACACCGGTACGCCGAGCTCGAGAAAGGTCCGTGAGCCGCCCATGGACCACGCCCGCTCGCTGACGACCACTTGGTCGTCCAGCCGTCCGCGCCCGCTGGCAAGGTGCTGGAACACCACATAAGCCGTCATCAGTTTGGTCAGGCTGGCCGGGGCGCGATGACTGTCCGCATCGCGCGAGGCCAGTATCGTCCCGGTGCGGGCATCGATGAGGATGTAGCTGGACGCCTGCACGCCGTCCACCTCTACGGCATGGAGCGTCCCTGCCATCGGCAGTGCAAGTAGAAGAACAAGGGCCCGCACAAGGCGGGCCACGGGTTGAGACAAGCTCATGTACGCTGACTGTCGTCGGGCCGCAGTTGGGCCGTTATCGTACAGGCGGAGGGCCTCAGAGCAAGCCCCGCGGCTCCCATTCCGGTGCGGTGATCTGCTCGGAGCGGCGCTTGCACGCATGCTCCAGCGAATTCAACCGCCGCTCCATGTAGTCGGTGACCGCGTGGATGCGCTTGATCTCCTGCAAGGCGAAGATCACACCCATGTCCATATCAAGGTCACGGCTCCACTCGCCCTGTTCCGCCCGCTCCATGGCGGATAAAACGGGCTCGAACGGACGCGGATCGGTGCCCATGCGGCCGATGAAACGCAGTAGCTTGGAGCGCATGTCACGGATGCGGGCCGGGTACAGGTAGTAGATGCCCCAGCCGTCTTCAATGGAGAAGGTGTCGAGGCGAAACTTGCGTTTGAGGTCCTCCAGGCTGTTGCGGTGATAGACCTTCAGGTCCTTCCACTGGTGGATGGTTTCGCGCACCTGGGAGGCCACGAAGTCCACACTGGTTTCGATCTTGTTGATGATGTAGTCGAGATCCTCCGACTCCTTCTCGACCTCTCGGCCGAAGGTGACGATGTCCTCATGAACGCTGTCGATTGAATCTTTCATGTGCCGCTCGTGGGTTTCCGGTTGGACCGTCCGTGGAGACCGTGTCATAGGGTTTAAGTATAGGTGCTTGCCAGGATAAGTCGGCTCGGTCGAGCTGCCACAAAACCAGGGTAAACGTTCGGCCCGGCAATCTACCACCGGGTATGCCCATAGGCGATTCTCCAAACGGCTACATCTTGGCATCGGGGCCCCTCGCCCACCGATGGCGGGCAGAGTTTAAGCATAAATTGCGCCATTTGCGGATGCGTGCTCAGTGTGGTCTTCTGTCACCCTTTGCGAGGCGCCCCCGACCAGCATGGCCGCGCACCCGGAATCCACCGCCGAAACATCTGCTTACTCCGCATTGCTCGCCCGCCTGGCCGCGGCGCTCGCGAGCGGCGGCGAGCGGCCGCGGGTACCCGACCCGGAGGCAGTGGCGGACAGTTTTCGGCCGTTACTGACCCATCTGGCTACCGATCCGGAGTCGGTCTCGCGTCATCTGGCAGCCTTGCTGGACGAACTCGCGCCGCGCTTGAGGTGCTTGGCGGATCAGCTGCGCGAGGGCTGCGCGGTGGAAAACACCGCCCCCCCGGCGTTCGCGGGCGACAAGCGTTTTCGTGACCCGTCCTGGTCGGAGCCGGGATTGTTTCGGTTGTTTGCCGAAACCTACCAAATCATCGCCCGCCACCTGCGTGAATGGGTCGCCGGTGTGGAAGGTCTGTCCGCCGGCGAGCGCCAGCGGCTGGACTTCTATACCGAGCGGGTCATCGAGATGTTCTCGCCGGCGAATTTCCCATTGACCAATCCGGTCGTGGTCAAACGGACGATCGCGGAACACGGTGACAACCTCCTGCGCGGCTTTCAGACCCTGGTGGAGGACATCGAACACGGTAAAGGCCGGCTGGCGATACGCACCTGTCCGCGCGATGCCTTCGAGATCGGGCGCGATCTGGCCACCACCCCCGGCCGCGTGGTCTGGCAGACACCGTTGATGCAATTGATCCAGTACCTGCCGAGGACCGATACGGTTCACGCCCGGCCGCTGTTGATCGTCCCGCCGTGGATCAACAAGTTCTACATCCTCGACATGCGCTCGGAGAACAGCCTGGTGCGCTGGCTGACCGGCCAGGGGTTCACCGTTTTTCTGATCTCCTGGGTCAACCCGGACGCCGCCATGGCCGAGACCGGCTTCGAGGATTATCTGCGCCACGGCACACTGGCCGCTGTGGATGCGATAACCCGCGCCACCGGCGAGCCGGTCAATGTCGCCGGGTATTGCATCGGCGGCACCCTGCTCGCCTGCACCCTCGCCCATCTTGCGGCGCGAGGCGGCGCGTCCATATCCTCGGCGACGTTCCTGACCACGATGCTGGACTTCCAGAACCCGGGCGAGTTGGGCGTATTCATCGATCCGGCCCAGATCGAGCGACTGGAGGCGGCCATGGCACGCACCGGATTCCTCGATGGTGGCGACATGGCCCAGGCGTTCTCACTGCTCAAAGCGAATGATCTGATCTGGTCGTTCCATATCAACAACTATCTGCTGGGCGACCCGCCGCGGGCCTTCGACCTGCTGTACTGGAACGCCGACAGCACTCGCATGCCGGCGCGAATGCACAGCTTCTATCTGCGCAACATGTACCTGGAAAACAAGCTGTGCCAACCCGGTGCCATCCGTCTGCTGGATACACCGCTGGACCTGTCCGCCATTACCACGCCGGCCTATTTTCTCTCGACCGAAGACGATCACATCGCGCCGTGGCGCGCCACCTACGCCGGTGCACGACAGCTTGGGGGCCCAGTGCGCTTCGTACTCGGAGGCTCGGGCCATATCGCCGGGGTGGTCAACCCGCCGGCGGCCGGCAAGTACGGCTATCGCAGCCGTCGCGGGTTGCCGAACGACCCACAACGCTGGTTCGACGGCGCCGCGCAGCAACGGGGTTCGTGGTGGCCGGATTGGGCGCGCTGGCTCAAACGCCACGGTGGCCGGCAGGTGTCGGCCAGGGACCCTGATAATGGCCCTTTGCCGGTGCTCGATACGGCACCGGGGCACTATGTCCGCGTGCGCAGCTGACCGGCGCATTGAAAACAGTTGTTGCGGCGCAGTCCGATGGGCGCCGCATCCTCCTATACTCGCAGCATTGGGGATAACGCCGATCAACGCACAATAAGGGGGTAGCGATGGCTGCCAAGAAAAAAGCCGTTCCAAACACGATTTTCAGTCGCTTGGTGACCACCATGCTGCTGGTGTCGGTGTTTCCCGTGCTCGGCTTATGGCTGGTGGACTATCGCTCCATCCAGAACGAACTGGGCGACAACCTGGTCGAGGTGCTGGACCGCACCACAGACGCCATCGCGGTGAAGATCGACGACTGGACCGACACCAACGTGCGCGTGCTGCGACAGGCGGCGATCATGGACGACACCATCTCCATGGTCGAATGGCGCCAGCTTCCCATTCTCAAGGCCATCGGCCAGACCTACGAGTGGACCTATCTGGTCTACGCGGTGGGTATGGACGGCTACAAGACGGCACGCAACGACGATGTGCCGATATACAACCCTGACGGCACCAAGGCCCATTATCGGGGCGATCGGGCCTACTTCACCCAGGTCATCAACGGCCAACCGGTGGGCAGCCAGGTGCTGATGAGCCGCACGCACAACAAGCCGGCGCTCATCCTGACAGTGCCGATCAAAGCCAGTGAAACCGAAATGGTCGGAGTCCTGGCCCTTGGGACCATCCTCACGGACTTGTCCAACGCGGTCGCCGACACTCGCATTGGGCAGACGGGCTTCGCCTTTCTGGTCGATGGCCAGGGGCGTGTGATCGCCCACGGGCGGCCTGAGCAAGTGTCCGAAGAACTCCAAGATTTCAAAGGCCATCCCGGATTGACCACCAAGCCGGGTGACCGCGGATTGATCGAGTACTTCGACACCGGTCGCGACGTTATCGCGGTGCGACGGCCGGTGGGGCTGGATTGGACGCTGGTCGTCCAGCAGGACCGTGCCGAAGCCTTTGCCGAGTTGGAAGCCGTCAAGCAACGCGGTATTGCCATTCTCGTGGGCGGGGTTCTTGTGGTGCTCGTGCTGGCGGTTCTGCTGGCGCGGGGCTTGTCACGTCCCATCCACAAGCTGACCGAAATCGCCGACGCCTACAGCCAGGGCAAGCTCGACCTGAAAGTGCCGGAAACCGAGCGCAACGACGAAATCGGTGCCTTGGCGCGGTCGGTGGAGCGCCTGGGCATCAGCATCAAGATGGCCATGGAGCGCCTGCGTGCGCCGGGATCGCGGCCAACCCCGAACAAACCCAAGCAATAACGACCACGGCACCTCGCCGCAAGATTGTGGTCAGTGCTCAGGGGACGCATCACGCGTCCCCTGGTTGCGTTGTACGGGTTTACGGGCCTATGGGAGATCGACGTCTAAACTCCTGAGGGTCGCAGGGAATGGCAACAGGAGCTTGCCCCATGCTGAATCGGTGTTTCGAATTATCCGCTCTGGCCGTCGTGGTCGCGCTGAGTGCCTGCCCGGAAGACACCAGGGCCGGCACGTATGCCGACGCCTATCTGGATGTGCTCGAAGCGCGACCCCCGGGGTTGGAGCCCGGTAGCGACGAGGAGCAACTCGCACTCAAGCGCTTCATCGGCTACATGGAGACCCTGTCAGAGCAGACCATCCGCGAGGCGACGAACGACATCTACGCCCCCGATGCTTACCTCAATGACACCCGCAGTACGGCCCAGGGCGTGGATGCGATCCGCAATCACCTGCTGGAGAGCATCGGGGCTGCGCAATCGCTCGACGTCAAGGTGCTTGAGGTGGTCGGCGACGAGGGCGACTACTTCGTCCGCTGGCTGATGGATGTGCGCTTCGCGGGTCTGGAGCCCCAAACCTTGGCACGCGCCGTCGGTATGACCCATGTCCGGTTCGATGGGCAGGGGCGCGTGACACTGCACCAGGACTTCTGGGATACCGCCGGCCTCGGCAGTCGTATTCAGGCCTGAGTGCGGATCAGGCGCCAGGCCCGACTCAGCGAGACATGGACAGATGCGTCGCCACCTCGGTCGGGGTGGTGACGCATCGACAAACGTTGGTACGCGCGTTTGGCGCGCTCCGGCCCATCGGTAGGCGATAGCCCCAGCGTCCGGTAGGCCGTCTGTAGTTGGGCCTGGACGGTTTGCCGGTGCCGCATATCGGCAATAAGGCGACTGACCGCGGCAAGGTCGAATGGCGCATCGAGGTCGCAGTGCAGGTAGTGCTCACGCAGTGCATCGACGGCGTCGGGCATGTGTCGACCTTCACCCAGCGACGTGCGACGGATGCCGAGGGGGTCGACGACCAGCAGCTCGCCGGCGGCGAGCAATCGATCGCCCCATAGGTAGAGCGCCCGGAACAAGCGCATATGGTATTGGTACTGGGCGGCCAGGTCGGCCCGCGGGAGCGCCCAATTTGGGTCCAAAGCGCCAAGGCGTGACGACAACGCCCATTCGGTGACGGCGTCCGCGTCCGGGGTTATGAGGTGTGCAAACGCCGCCTCGATCCGCGGGGCCGACCAAGGATCGACAGCATCCACAGACGGCACGCTGTCGTAAACGTCGGTATCGCCGCTCATCGCGTTGCCTGAATCGAGGTTCTAATCGTGGCTGCACACCCCCGCGTGATAACGACACTCAAGTTTGCCGTTTTCCTGCTCGCGTTGTTGCCTGCGGCGACGCTGATGCTGGGCGCGGTGCGCAATACGCTGGGTGCGGAACCGGTGGAGAGCCTGCTGCACGGCACCGGCGACTGGGCCTTACGGTTCTTGCTGATCACGCTGGCCGTCACCCCCTTGAGGCACCTCACCGGCTGGGTAGACGTGGTGCGCTTTCGGCGCATGCTGGGTTTGTTTGCGTTCTTCTATGCGAGCTGTCATTTCGGCATCTACCTCATCCTCGACCAGCAACTGTGGTGGTCGGGCATCCTCCAGGATATCGTCAAGCGACCTTACATCACCGTAGGCTTCAGTGCTTTGCTGCTCATGGTGCCATTGGCCGTCACCTCGACACGCGGCTGGATGCGTCGGCTGGGCCGGCGCTGGAAGCAGCTGCACCGGCTGGTTTACGTCAGCGCTGTCGGTGGGGTGCTGCATTTTCTCTGGCTGGTGAAGGCCGACGTTACCGAACCGGCCGTCTACGCTGCCATCCTGGGGGTGCTGTTCCTGCTGCGCTGGACGCCGGTGCGTCGCGGCTTGAGCGGGCTGATGCACAGCGTGCGTCAACTGCCTCAGCAGGGCTGATCTGTGCGGTTCCGCATGTTTGTTTCGTGATTTTTACCGTGGCTACTACCCAGCCTGCGAGCCGCATACTACCCTGAATGCAAAATAACGACGGGTACGTCCCGACGATTCCGCCGTCAGTCCTGTCCTGCCACTGGATTCAGTGTGCCAAGTCGGATGCGGCTTCATTGTTTGTATGGGGTTATTGTGCACATCCGACCGCTCTGCATTCTTACGTTTGTAGTGGCCTTGTGCCTGTGGGCGACGCCCGCCGTCAGCGACACCTACCGGGTGTTTCTCGATACTGACAACCAGCCTGCGACCGGTTGCTCGCAGACACTGACCGGCAGTGGCACGGTCACGGGTATCGAGCATCAGTTGGTCGCAAATGTCGATCTCAATAGCCCCCCCACCATCACAAGTGTGAGCCTGCTCAGTTGCGATGGCGGCGTCTTCGGCCCGCCCCAGGTCGTCGGCGGGTCCATTCCGGTCGGCCTGGACAACGGCACCGGCGGTGCCGATGTGCTTGAAATGGCAGTCAACGAAGTTCTGCTGTTCGAGCCGGCCACCACACCGGGCCTCATCCCGGTTCGTGTGCTGTTCGGTGCGGAGAATGCCGCAAGCAGCGACCTCACCTCGGCGGGCACCTTGATGGTCCAGCCGCCGCTGGCCATTCCCACGTTGGCCGGCTTCGGCTTGCTGGTGCTGGCATCCGCCCTGATCGTGATCGCCGTGATGGTCATGCGCCGTCGGGGCTACGGTCGCGTCGCGGCGATTTCCACAACGCTCCTGCTGGTCGCCGGCCTTGCCGTGGCGGCAAACTTCGTGACCGACGGCCAAGTCGGCGACTGGGCCGGCGTCCCGGCGCTGGTGACCGATCCGACCGGCGACAGTGGCGACAATCGCACCGATATCGTTGCCGGGTTCGCGGCCGAGGAAGGCAGCCGGCTTTTCTTCCGCGTCGATGTCGTCGATCTGGAAGAAACCACACCGATCGCCGTCGCCGATGCGTACGACGTGCTGATCAATGGTTCACTGACCGTGCTGCCTGCGGACGGCTTACTGGCCAATGACGACCTGGGCCTTCCCCCGGGCAACCTGGTGGGCATCACCATCCCCCCCGGCGGCGAGATTCTGTTGGCCGGCGGTACGGCCGGCGGCACCCTGGCTGGCGGCGCGTTGACGGTCAATGACGATGGCAGCCTGAGTCTGGTGAATCCAACGACCACGGGCGATTTCACCTTCGACTACCGCTTGGAGAACGTCCAGGGCAGCAGTTCGGCCACCGTGACCATCCAGGTCCGGGAGGTGCCGGTAGCCGTGGCCGATACGACGGTAACGCCGCCCGGTGTGCCGATCACCGGCTTCGATGTCATTGCCAACGACACCCGCGGCTTCCCGCTGGCGGACGTCGCCGGCTTCGGCGGTGGCGATCTGGGTGGCACGGTAGATACGAACGCCGCCGGCAGCACGGTCAGCCCCCTGCCCGGTCATGGCGATGGCAGCCTCACCATCAGCGCCGCCGGCTTGTTGGACTTCACCCCGCCGACGGGCTTCACCGGCGA
>CBFGWV010000003.1:0-65294 GCA_965652545.1 uncultured Candidatus Competibacteraceae bacterium
TACAGCGCGTCGGAACACGACCTACCGGCTCGGCCGCAGGCGGGTTCGGGCGCCTACCACCGCACCCAACCCACAACGTGCCGATACCACCGTTTGAGCCGCCCCTGGCCGTAGCCCATGATCAACCAACCACGAACCAGTGGCGGTGGCACGAACCGGGTGGCGATCCAGTAGCACCGCCGCGCCGGCGTCATCAACCCGAAGGCCGGATGACGCCGGACGCGCCGGTACCAGATGTGAGCGCGACGCGGACGCGCCTCCATGTGCGCGAGCATGAAGCTGGCCACGGCAAAGCTCAGCGCCTGGTGTGCGGGGGCCAACCCGGCTACCGTCGCGGGCGGCAGATGAGCCGCCAAACGGCGACGGTACTCCCGCCACAACCGTAGCCGGTCGCGCCATTGGCCCGCGAGATTGCCAGCATCGAGCCGGCTCATGTTGCGCCCGTGCAGACGATAGCCGCCCAAGGGTTGCGCCAGCACTTGCACCGGCCCGCAAAGCATCGCCACCCCGGCCAGCATGAAATCCACCCCCCGGTGCAGACCATCGATCACCGGCAGGGCGGTTCGGGCGATATCGGCGCGAACCGCCAACCCGGAGGTCCGCGACTCGATGACCGGCAACCCGGCATTGGCGCGGGTCACCCTCGACAGATCGCTGATGCGCGCCTTCATACCCAGCAACGGTGCGCCCGGACGACCGGACCCATCGAGGGTGCGCAACTCGTGCAATACCGCGGTCAGCGCAGGCTGGCGGTCGAAACACGCGCGGACGGCCGCCAATCGCCCGGACAAAAGCTCATCGTCGGCATCGAGCAGGACGATCACCTCGCCACGGCACGCTCGTATGCCATCAGCCACCGCTGTCCCTTGGCCACCACAGGTCGGCCGCAGCACCAGTCGCACACGCCCCTCGTAGGCCCGCAGCCGCGCTACCGAACCGTCCGTGGAGCCGTCGTCCACCACGACGATCTCAGCCTCGCCGCCGGCGTCCGCCAAAGCACTGCCAAGCGCGGCATCGAGAAAGCGATCGTAGTTGTAATTGTTGATCAGCAGACTGATCCGCGGCGTCGATACCATCATCGACGTCTTGTGGGCCACGGCACCAGCGTGCCGGCGGCGAACACCGCTGCCGCGGCCACGACCACCGACGGGCCCGCCGGGGTGTCCCAGGTCAACGAGGCATACAAACCCAGGCCCACCGACAGACAGCCCAGGACGCTGGCGCCCACCGCCATCGCCTCCGGTGTATGGACGAAGCGCCGTGCCGCGGCCGCCGGGATGATCATCAGCGAGGTAATGAGCAGGATACCGACCACCTTCATGGCCACGGCGATCACCAAGGCGATCAGCACCATGAAGGCCAATTGGGTCGGAAACACGGCGACACCCTCCACCCGGGCGAGATCCTCATGGACGGTGATCGACAACAACGGACGCCACAGCAGGCAAAGACACACCAGCACCACCAGGGCACCGCCCCAGATCCACATCAAGTCTGCATTGTTGACCGCGAGGATATCCCCGAACAGGTAGCTGACCAGATCAACGCGCACGGTTTCCAGCAATGCCAGGGCCACCAAACCCAATGACAGGCTGGTGTGGGCAAGAATGCCGAGGATGGTGTCTGAGGCCAGCCGCCGGTGACGCTGAATACCTACCAGCAGCACTGCGAGTCCAATGCACACGGCAATCACCATGACCGTCGGGCTGACCGCAAGCAGCACACCAAGCGCCACCCCCAGCAGGCCGGAATGCGCCAGCGTGTCTCCGAAATACGCCATGCGTCGCCAGACCACAAAAGACCCCAAGGGGCCCGCGACCAACGCCACACCGAGACCGGCCACCAGCGCACGGATCAGAAAATCATCCATTACCTCTCCCCACTGACACGCGCTGCATTGTAACGACCTCGCGTCCACACTGCCGCAGCGGTTGGCAGGCGGCGGCAGCTGGCGTAAATTGAAACTTTATAACATTCCTTATGAGACCCGAATGATGGATAGCAAACCAAGCCTACTGGCCGCCCTGAGCCTGCTGGCGATGCTGGGCACCGCACATGCCGAGACACCACGGGTGATCACCACCGTGCAGCCGGTGCAGCAATTGGTCGCCGCGGTCACCGAAGGCGTCACTGCGCCGGAGCAACTGGTCAAAGGCAGCGCCTCGCCCCACGACTACAGCCTGCGCCCCTCCGACATGCGCAATCTCTCCGACGCCGACGTGGTCTTCCTCATCGGACCGGCACTAGAGTCCTTCCTGAACAAGCCACTGGACAATCTGGAGGACACCCGCGTCGTCGTACTCATGGAAGCGCCCGGCGTCGAGCACCTGGCCATACGCGAAGGCGGCGCCTGGGAGGCGCACGATGACGAACACGGACATGATGAAGCGCATGCCGACGACGCCGATGGGCACGACGAGACGCATGCCGAGGACGAGGCTCACGGCCATGATCATGACGGTTCAGACGACACCCATGTCTGGCTCGACCCCCATAACGCGAAGGCCATGGTGAACGAAATCGCCCGCGTCATGGGCGAGATCGACAGCGAGCATGCCGAGACCTATCAGGCCAATGCCCAGGCCTTCGGCCAGGCTCTGGATGCCGTCGACGAACAGGTTCGCCAAACCCTGGCGCCGGTCTCGGACGTACCGTACGTGGTCTTCCACGACGCCTACCACTACTTCGAAGCCCACTACGGGCTCTCGCCCATCGGCTCCATCACCGTCGATCCCGAGCAGCGGCCGGGCGCACAGCGGGTGCAGGAGATCCGCGACCATATCCGCCAGAGCGGCGCCCGTTGCGTGTTCAGCGAACCCCAGTTCACCCCCGCCCTGGTACAGACCCTGGTGGCCGACACCGGTGCGGGCACCGGTGTGCTCGATCCCCTGGGGTCGGAAACCACACCCGATGGCCAGGGTTATCTGGATAACCTGACCACCCTCGCCGACGCCCTGGTGACGTGCCTGGCCGATCAGTAAGGAACGCCCGAACAATCGACACTGATAGCCTTTTGGGTCGGGCGGGTAGGGGGCAGACCGTCGGCAGCATGGATGCTGCCGTCGAGCTCACACGGATGTGTTCACAGCGCGTCTGACCCCTACCCGCCCGACCCAAAAGGCGGGATTGTGCGCCAACGCCCCAGTTGCCACCCCACTTAAGCGGGCCACCATCACGCGGCCACAGCATCCCGGTGTTGCTTTTTCCCGCCCAGAGGGGCCAAAGTGCAGTGCCCAGGCAGTGACGCCAGGGTGCAGGTACTAAAAAAGCCCGACGGGACTCCCAGTACGGGCATGGAGCCATCAGAGGATTAGCAATGCAGCGAACCACGCTGACCTGGATCGCACCGCCGGTTGCGGTGTGGCACTACGGCGCCGCCAGCGCCACCGCGTTCCCCATCGCCGTATTCTGGGTCACAGCCCTCTTCAGTCTGGGCTATGGGCTGGCCGGCGGCATGCAAGGGCTGACCCGCGCCAGCGCACTGGAAATCGTCGTCGGCATCATGCTCTGGAACCTCGCCACCGTGTGGGCAAGGCTGGTCATACGTGGCGTGGCAAACGACGAAGCCGGCGACACCGGCAGCCCTCACCAACAGAAAGTAGACCCCCGCGCCGACGAAGCCGACCCGCTGGATATCGCCCGCAACGGCGGGACATCGAGATAGAGCAAGTAGAGCCCGGCACCGCTAACGCGTGCCGGGCCCGACGACCGGCGAGTGTTACGGCCGGTCGTCCGCTTCCTTGGCCCTGGGTAGCAGGTCTTCCCGCTTGACACCCAGATACATGGCCGTCGCGCTGGCGATGTAGATGGACGAATACGTGCCCACCACGATGCCGACGATCATCGCCAAAGCGAAATGGTTGATAGCCGGACCGCCAAAGAAATACAACACAGTAACGGCGATCAAGGTCGTACCGCTGGTGATCAAGGTGCGCGACATCGTCTGATTGATCGACGCGTTCATCACCGCCTTGGGGCTCTCCCGGCGCATGAGCCGGAAATTCTCCCGAATACGATCCAACACCACCACCGAGTCATTGACCGAATAGCCAATCACCGCAAGCACCGCGGCCAGAGTGGTGAGATCGAACTCGATCTGCAACACCGAGAACATACCGACGACGAACACCGCATCGTGAATCGTCGAGACCAAGGTCCCCAAGGCCAAACGCCATTCGAAGCGCAAGGTCACATAAATAAGGATGCCGATGAGCGCGTACAACGCCGCCAGGCTGCCCTGCTCGACCAACTCATCCCCCACCTGCGGGCCAACGAACTCCACACGGCGCATCTCGACGGCCGGCACCTCGGCCTGGAGCGCAGCGAGAATATCCGTGCTGATGCCCGCGGTATCCTCGCCCTCCCGGGGCTGGATGCGAATCAGAACCTCGCGCGCGGTGCCGAAGAACTGCACCTGAGCATGGCCGTAACCGGCACCCTCCAGCGTCTGACGCACATCTTCGATGACCACCGGCTCCGGGTAGCCGACTTCGACCACCGTGCCGCCGGTGAAATCCAGGCCCAGGTTCATCCCCTGGGTTGCCAGGGAGACCACGCTGCCGAGCAGGATAATCACCGACAACACCAGCGCGAGCTTCCCCTTGCTGAGGAAGTCGACATTCATTTTGTTACTGACGATTTGTAGCATGGTCGCGTGCTCTTCCTTCAGATCGCCAGTTTCCGCACGCTTCGCCCACCATAAGCCAGCGAAACCAAGCCGCGGGACATCATGATGGCGGTAAACATGGAGGTGAGAATGCCGATACTCAGGGTGACAGCGAAGCCCTTGATGGGCCCACTACCAAAACCGAAGAGCACGATGGCTGCGATAAGCGTCGTGATGTTGGCATCGGCAATCGTCCCGAAAGCCTTGTCGAAGCCCGCACGAATCGCCGCCTGGGGCGAGTTGCCGTTTTCGACCTCCTCACGGATGCGCTCGAAAATCAGCACGTTCGCATCCACCGCCATACCGAGCGTGAGGACGATACCGGCGATACCCGGTAAGGTCAGTGTCGCCTGCAGCATGGACAACACGCCTACCAGCAACACCAGGTTGGCGGCAAGCGCCAGGTCCGAGATCAACCCGAACACCCGGTAGTACACGGCCATGAAGATCATGATCGCGATGAAGGCGATCATGGCCGAATTGAAGCCTTGGCGGATGTTCTCCCGCCCGGCACTGGGGCCGACGGTACGCTCCTCAATGATGCTCAACGGTGCAGCCAGCGCACCGGCACGCAGGAATAACGCCAAATCGCGCGCCTCCTCGGTCGAGTCCAGGCCGCTGATCTGGAAGCGCCGCGAGAGTCGGTCGCGGATGGTGGCAACGTTGATCACCTCCTCGGTGACTTTACTCTCGGGCACCATCTCGCCGTCCACTTCGCGGGTGGTCGTCTCGTACTCGATGAACACCACGGCCATGAGCTTGCCGATGTTGTCCTTGGTGATCGCGTCCATCCGGTTGGCGCCGGCACCATCCAGGTTGACGAACACCGCCGGGCTGCCGGACTGCTGATCGATACCCGATGAGGCATCGGTGATCGCATCGCCGGTCACAATGACCTGGCGCTGGAGCAGAATGGGCTGGCCGCTGCGTTCGCGATAAAGCCGGCTGCCCAGGGGCGCACGGCCGCTTTCGGCCGCGGCGAAGGCGTCGTTGGTCTGATCGACCAGACGGAATTCCAAGGTCGCTGTCTTACCGAGCGTGTCCTTGGCGCGGGCCGTGTCCTGGACGCCCGGCAACTGCACCACGATGCGGTCGGTGCCCTGTTGCTGGACAATGGGTTCGGCGACGCCCAGCTCGTTCACCCGGTTGCGCAGCGTGGTCATGTTCTGTTGCAGGGCGAAACGACGCTTGTCGGCAATCTCCTGCTCGGTCATGGCCAGTTCGATACGGGCGCTTCCGCCCTCGCCCTGCGCGCTGATCTGCAGATCGGGCAGTTCACGATCGAGCAACCGCTCAGCCTCGTCGCGGGTGGCGGCATCGGCAAAACGCACCTCTACACCGCCGGCGGCTCCCCGCTCCACAGTGGTGTAGCGAATACGCGCGTCGCGCAGCATGGCACGCACCTGCTCGGCGTAACCCTCCTCTGCCTGAGTCACCACGGCATCCATGTCCACCTCCATGAGGAAGTGCACACCGCCGCGCAGGTCCAGGCCCATGTACATGGGCTGCAAGCCCATCGCCGCCAGCCAAGAGGGGGTATCGGGCGCCAGATTCAACGCCACGGTGAACTCATCGCCCAGCTCTGCACGGGCGATCTCCGCCGCTTCCAACTGGTAATCCGTGTTGGTGAAACGCACCAGCAGGCGATTATTCTCCAGCGTGGTGCGCTTGACCGGGATGTTCGCGCGCTCCAGCGCCCGCACCAGTTGTTCGGTCACGCCGGTGTCGAGCTCGACACCGCGCCCGCTGGCCGAGATCTGTAGCGAGGGGTCCTCTCCGAAGAGATTGGGCAGTGCGTATAGCGACCCGACAAGAAGCACCACGACAATGACGAGGTACTTCCACAATGCGTAACGATTAGACATTCCGGGGCATTCCTTGACCTGACGCGATCATAGACCGCCCTTGATCGTCCCCTTGGGCATCAGCGAGCCGATGGCCTGCTTCTGCACCTTGAGGTGGACATTGTCAGCAACCTCGACCTCGAGGAAATTGTCACCCACCTCGATCACCCGCCCCAGCACACCGCCGCTGGTGACCACCTCATCGCCCTTCTTGATGGCTTCGATCATCTGCTTGTGTTCCTTGGCGCGCTTGGTTTGCGGCCGAATCAGCAGGAAATAGAAGACCACCAGCAACAGGATGGGGAACAACAGACTGATGAAACCCGGATCGCCGCCACCGGCACCTTGGGCCATGGCGTCGCTGATGAAAAAGCTCATTCGATGTCTCCAAACAGACCGTCAAGCGGCTAGCTCGCCGGGGGTGCCGGCGCGCGAAAGCCACGCATTATACACAGGGGTTCTGGGTGCGTCTTTGATGGAAACGGCGGCGGAATCCGTCGAAATCATCGCCGTCGATGGCATCCCGAATCTGGCGCATGAGCTCCAGGTAATAAAACAGATTGTGAATCGTCATCAGGCGTGCGCCGAGGATTTCCCCGCAGGTATGCAGGTGCCGGAGATAGGCCCGGCTGTAGTGCTGGCAGGTGTAGCAGCGGCACTCCGGGTGCACCGGTCCGGTGTCGTTGCGGTAGCGCGAATTGCGGATGCGCACATCGCCGTCGGGGGTGAAGAGGTGGGCGTTTCGCGCATTGCGGGTCGGCATCACGCAGTCGAACATGTCGATGCCGCGGGCGACGGACTCCACGATATCCTCGGGCTTGCCGACCCCCATGAGATAGCGCGGACGCTCCTGCGGCAACAGCGGCACGGTGGCCTCGAGCATGGCCAGGCGCTCCGCCATCGGTTCGCCCACGGCGAGGCCACCGACGGCGTAGCCGTCGAACCCGATGTCGATGAGGCCGGCGGCCGACTCGGCGCGCAGTGCCGGATACATACCGCCCTGGACGATGCCGAACAGTGCAGCGGGGTTGTCTGCGTGCGCATCGCGCGAGCGTCGCGCCCAGCGCAGTGACAATTCCATGGAGCTGCGCGCCTGTTCCACCGTAGCCGGATACGGCGTGCACTCGTCGAAGATCATGACGATGTCCGACCCCAGGGCACGCTGCACCGCCATGGACGTCTCCGGGTCAAGCAATACCTTGCGGCCATCCACCGGTGACTGGAAGGTCACGCCGGCCTCCGTGATCTTGCGCATGGCCGCCAGACTGAACACCTGAAAACCGCCCGAATCGGTGAGGATGGGACCGTCCCAGTGCATGAAATCGTGCAGGTCGCCGTGGGCGGCGATGATCTCTGTCCCCGGCCGCAGCATCAGGTGGAAGGTATTGCCCAGAATGATCTCGGCCCCGACCGCGCGCAGTTCCTCGGGCGTCATGGCCTTGACCGTACCGTAGGTACCCACCGGCATGAATACCGGTGTCTGTACGCGGCCACGCGGGAAGACGAGTTCACCGCGACGGGCGCCCCCCGAGCGCGCCTGGACCTGATACTGCATGAGTGAGTGCTCCGCATCTTTGGAAGAGGCCGGCGCGGATGATCCGACATCCGTCCACCCACGTACAGGGCGGGCCGCACAGAGGCCTTATGATTGTGATCCGATTGTGAAGAGTCGCACCCCACCCTTGGCAAGGCCCCAGCCGGGGCACTACCCTGCCGGTCTTTCATCGCAAGAGGGCGCACCCGATGCGTCGGCGCCTGAGTTTACCGGTCATCGCCCTGTTCGCAACCTTGGCCTGCCCTGCCGTGGCAAGCCCCCTGCACGATGCCGCAAGCGCGGGTGAGCTCTCACGCGTTCGGACGTTGCTGGATCAGGGCGGTGACATCAACCAGCCGGACCCCCAAGGCTTCACGGCACTGGATCTGGCGCGCGAGAATAAACACGGCCAGACCGCGTCCCTGCTGCGCGAACGCGGCGGGCGCAGCGGCATCGACAACGATTTCGTCCGCCGCCTGCAGCAGCAACTGGCCTTCCTGGGCTACGAGGTGGGTGTCCCCGATGGCATCCTCGGCGGGCAGACCTGGGTGGCGGCGGAGGCCTTCCAGCGCAACGCGGGGCTCAAGGGCGGTCGCGGCGTAACCCGCGACTGGGTCACCGCACTGGAAGAAACCACGATCCGCACGGCACAGGAGCGACTCAACGCCATCGGCTTCGATGCCGGCACCCCTGACGGCCAGACGGGCGCCAAGACGCGAGAGGCCATCCGCCGCTTTCGCGCCGACCGCGGGCTGAGCGAAGGCGCCACCCTGGATGGCGAGACCTTATCCGCATTGACCACGCCGGCGCGGGCGACCGCCCCTGTCCGCCCCGCCGAAGATGTCGACCAGACCGCTGGTGCCCCCTTCAGCATCGTCGAGAACCGCCGACGCGACGGCAAGGTGGACTTGATCCAGGCGCGCCTGGCCTACATGGGCTATGGCATCGACGAGGTGGACGGACAGATGGGGCCGGCAACGCGGGCGGCCATCGAACGCTACCAGAAGGAACACGGCTTCCGCGCCAACGGTGCTCTGGCCCCAGATTGGGAGGACCACCTGCGCAACGCCACACATCGCGCCATACAGCGTCGCCTCAGCACACTGGGCTACGACGCCGGCGCCGCGGATGGCCTGCTCGGCCGCCAGAGCCGGGATGCCATTCAAGCGTTCCGCCGCGACCGCGGGCTGACCGACAACGAACGCGCCGATGCGAGCTTCCTCGCGGCCCTGGCAGCTGCCGCGCCGGCACCGGCACTCGCGGCGGCAGCCCCCGACACCACACCGGCAACTGAGAACCCGCCGACGACCACCATCGCACCGACGCTGGTGAAGACCGTCGCGGAGGTACCCGCCCCCACCCAGGCCGCCCCGGCTGCGCCAGCACCGACAATGACGCTGGCCGATATCCAGACCCGACTGAACGCCTTGGGCTTCGATGCCGGACCGGCCGACGGCGAAATGGGTTCGCGTACCCGTGAGGCCATCCGTGCATTCCAGTCCGACCGCGGGCTGGCCGTCAGCGGCGAACCCGACGATGCGCTGCGCCGGGCGCTTGCCACGCCGGCACCGGCGGCCGCCGAACCCGTGCCCGACATGTCGCTGGCACAGATCCAGGCCCGCCTCAATGAACTCGGCTTCGATGCCGGGCCGGCCGACGGCGAAATGGGCTCGCGCACCCGCAAGGCCATTCGTGTGTTTCAGGATGCGGTCAAGCTGCCGGTCACCGGCGAGGCGGACAAAGCGCTCATGGCTGCACTGACGAATCCGCCGGGCCCGGCCCCGCAGGCCGCGTCACCCCCTGCCGCCGCCCCACCGTCCCCTGCGGCGCAAGAGGTCGCATTGCCCTCAGACCCGCTCGCACGGCGTATATGGATCGTCCAGCGCCAGCTGGGCTTTCTCGGTTTTCCCGCGGGCAAGCCGGATGGACAAATGGGCTCGGCCACCCGCTCGGCGATTCAGCAATTCGAGCGCAGCCAAGGGCGCCGCGCCACCGGCCAGCTCAGCAACGCCTTGTTCGATCGCCTCCAGCGGGCGGTGATCCGCAGTGTGCAGGCGCGCCTGGCGAGCACCAAACACGACCCGGGCCCCGCTGACGGGGTCATGGGAGATCAAACCCGCACAGCCTTGCTGGCTTATCGGCGCGAGAACGGTCTGGCGGAGACCACGGAGATCGATATGGCACTGCTGGGTGCCCTGGAGGGCGTCAAGCCCGATACGACCGAAGCACCCGCAACAGCGGTGCCGTCGGCCGATCTGGCCGCGATCACCCGCTCTGCCTCGTCACCGACCGCCCCGCTGGGCACGAGCGACACCGTCACCGGTACGTTGCAGTTCTCCGGCAATGAATGGTGTGAAATCGGTTCGATCAAGCTCAGCCAGGACTGGTGTACGACGTTCCGCGATGCCCAGGCGGGCGATCAGTGCAACGTCACCTTGCGCAACGGTCGGGTGATTGCCGTGCGCTGCGGTTAGGGTTCGCTCACTGAGGGCGCCTTCAACCCGTCGATCGGCGCGGCGGCCGATACCGGCCGCAACGCCAAGGGATCGCGCCCGGCACGCACCCAGTCCACCAGCATCAGCACCGCCCCGACCCAGAGCGCCGGCATCGCACCAAGCAATACGCAGTTGAGCGTACTGGCCAGCACGAGTTCATCGGTGGTGGCCAGGACTATGGCCACGCGAGCGGCCGCCAGCACGGTGAATACCATCGCCGCCCGCCACCATGCCTGCCCGCCGGAGGTCGACAAGGCCAGCAACGGCGCCGCCAGCAACGGCAGCCAGATCAAATGCCAGGCATCGAACACCACGAACTCGCGGGCGGTGATCGTCAGCGCGAGATCGTCATTGAACGGTACCGATCCCCACCGACCGAGGGCCAGGCCGTCGGACGTACGCCCCCAATGGCCAAGCGGACCGATATCCACATTCACGTGATAGGTCAGCGCCAAAACCCCCAGCGTGGCGGCCACGGCCAGCGCTAACAAGGTCCAGCGCGCCGGCCAGCGGGCGAGCACCAGGGCCAGTACCGCGAACAGCAGCCAGATCATGCCGCCGGCACCCATGCCGATCAGCGGCAGGGCCGACACACCCGCCAACACCCACTGGGCCGGGCCACCGCCACGCAAGGCGTTCAAGGCTGCCACCCAAGCCAGCCCCAAGCCGGTGGCGGTCCATATTTCGATGTTGCCGGGCATCATGATCTGGGCACCGACCAGTGGCAGCGTGATCAGCATGTACACAGCCACCAGCGCCCCCAGCGGCGACAGACCCGCGATCCGCAACTGGGCATACCCCCCCATGAGCAGCGCCAGCCCCGCCAACGTCCAGAGCGCACCCAGCCCCGGCTCGACCCACACACCGCCGACCAGCGCCGGCCACAGCAGCAGCCGGCCGGCCATCGAGGGAATGGGCGTGTCTGCGGGAGCCAGCCAGTACCGGCGCGCTTCCAAGCCCGGCCCTGCAAGAACCGGCTCGGCCAGCAAGGGATTCATCCACACCTCGATGAACCAACCGCCGATGTGCAGAAGAATCAATGCACCGAACAAAACCATCAGAGCCTGTGCGCCGCTGCTCAGGGGATGAGGCCGCGGCGGCGTTGCGACCGCCATCCGGCGCATAACGAGGTTGAGGGTCAAGGTAACCGTCAAAAGCACGGACACCACGACGAAAAGCGACGTCCCCAGACCGAGCATCGCGCTTATCAGTATGCTGGCCGCGACCAGGGCGCTGCCGACCCACGCGCCGTAGCCCAACATCATTGGCACGCGTGCCGTGCCTGCGCCACGGCATGTCGGTGCAACGATCAGCGCTCCGGTCACCAGCGCCATCAGCCAGGCGATAACCGCACTCACTGGCCCGTCTCCACCAATCGCCAACCCGGACCTTCGCTCACCAGCGCCCCGCTGGAGGGCACAGTAGCCATCTCGTTCATGATCAACACGTAGTCGCTGCTTGCATCGGCGATAGCCGTATGGTGCTCGGTCACCTCGACCCGGTGCGGGGCCAGCAGGTAGGCCAGGGGGGCGCCGCGCAGGTCGTGATCGGCCGGCAGTACGACCGTGATGCGCGCCGGCGAAGGGGGCAGAACAGCGGTCACGGCCGCGGCCAGCTCGTGATGCTCGCCATGCGCAAGCGCTGCCCTTGCACTCGATGGAACGGTGGAGAACCGGCCGAGAGTGAGCAGGTGCTGGACCTGCAGATCCCACAACCAGCGGGCATCCAGTGCTACGGCGAAAACCACCACCAACGCCAGGGCCGCGCCTCTGCCGGCCGGTTCCCGCAGCCCGCTGATCGCAACCAGCGCGAGCGCGCCGACAAGCCAGATCCCTGCAAAGGTCACTGGCCGGATCAAGACATTGTCGGCACCACCGGCCACCCGTCCAAGATCGGCTGAGGGCAGACCCTCGGCCGAGGTCCAGTCATCCCATATGCGCAGGCCCAGAAACCGCGGGTCGGGAATCACAGGCTCCAGCGACAAGTCGTGAATCGTCAACCGTCGCCCGGGGCCCGAGACCAGTAGCAGTTCCAGCGCCTTGATCTCGCCACTCCAATTGGCTGCGGGGGACAGGTTCAATCGACCGGCCGGCCCTTCCAGCGGCAGGCGGTCAGGTACCTCGGCACCGCGCCGGTACCACACCAGGATCACCCGGTCGGACGGGTCCAGTTCCGTCACCGACCAGGTCAGTGCCCGGTAATCGGCGGCAGCCAATGCCATGGGCAGGCCGAGGGCGGCACGCGCCTGGCCTTCGCTACCGGCGGTCATGATCATGACGCCGTCCTCGAGCTTGCCGACCTCGCCGCGCACGGCGCTGACCGCCCGGTCCGGCCAGCTCAGCCGCAGCGCGTTGTCCAACCCGTCCATGGGATAACCGTACAGCAGCCCCACTGCGAACAATGTGGAGCCCGAGACGATCAGGGCGAGTACGGCGCGAAAACATGCGCCGCCCCACGGTATGCCAGAACGGTACCGGGTCACCCGTCCGCAACCGTGAGCCGCTCGACGCGCTGGTAGCCACGGGGCAGCGGACGTCCGCGGCGGCCGCGCTCGCCCACGTAGGCCTCCAGATCGGCCGGCTTCAATGTCATGGTCCGCTTGCCCGAATGCACGACGACGCTGCCCTGGGCGGGCACCGCAACCAAGGCCACGAGGGCATCCTCTCCACTTTTCAACTCCTTGCCTGAGATCGACAGGATTTGATTGCCCTTCCCTCTGGCCAACTGCGGCAGCCCGGCGAGCGGAAACACCAGCATCCGGCCTTGTCGGCTGACCGCGACGACCTGATCGGTGTCAGGGTTTACCGGCATGCACGGCGGCAGGACCTCGGCACCCTCGGGAACGTTGAGCAACGCCTTGCCGGCGCGCTGGCGGCTGACCAGATCGTCGAAGCCGCAGACGAAACCATAGCCGGCGGAGGAGGCCAACAAAAGCTTTTCGGTACCGCTACCCAGTACGAGTTGGCAGAACCCCGCGCCATCCGGTGGGCTGAGCCGCCCGGTGAGCGGTTCGCCATACCCGCGGGCGGAGGCCAGTCCATGGGCCGGCAAGGTATAGGCGCGACCGTTGACATCCAGGAACACCACCTGCTGATTGGAGCGCCCCACGGCGGCGGCCAGGAAGCCGTCACCGGCCTTGTAGGGCAGCCCCCCGACGTCGACCTCCCGCCCCTTGGCCGCACGCACCCAGCCCTTCTGGGACAACACCACGGTGATGGGCTCCGAGGGGGTGAGCGCGGTTTCGTCCAGCGCCTGAGCGGCACGTCGCTCCACCAGGCGCGAGCGGCGCTCATCGCCATGCTTGTGCGCATCGGCCAGCAGTTCGTCGCGGATCAGCGCATTCAGCCGGCTGGGCGAGTCAAGGACCGCGGTGAGTTCGTCGCGCTCGGCCTCCAGCTCCGCCTGTTCGCCGCGGATCTTCATTTCCTCGAGCTTTGCGAGGTGGCGCAGTTTGGTCTCGAGGATGGCCTCGGCCTGGATATCCGACAGCGCGAAGGTTTCGATGAGCTTGAGTTTGGGCTCGTCCTCGAAGCGGATGATGCGGATCACCTCATCCAGATTGAGATAGGCCACGAGCAGGCCGGCGAGCACGTGCAGCCGGGCCTCGACCTTGCCCAAGCGGTGGCGAAGCCGGCGTGTCACCGTAGTGCGCCGGAAACTCAGCCACTCCACCAGAATGGCCCGCAAGTCCTTGACCTGCGGTCGGCCATCCAATCCGATCATGTTCAGGTTGACGCGGTAGCTGCGCTCCAGGTCGGTGGTGGCGAACAAGTGCCCCATGAGTTGGTCCACGTCCACCCGATTGGACCGTGGCACGATGACCAGGCGCACCGGGTTTTCGTGGTCGGATTCATCGCGCAGGTCCTCGACCATCGGCAGCTTCTTGGCCTGCATCTGCTCGGCGATCTGTTGCAGCAGGCGCGAGCTGGATACCTGGTGGGTCAGCTCCGTGACGATGATTTCACCGTCTTCGACCTGATAGCGCGCGCGCACCTTCACCGAGCCGTTGCCGGTGGCGTAGAGTTTTTTCAGATCGTCGCGCGAGGTGACGATCTCGCCGCCGGTGGGGTAGTCCGGCCCCGGCACGTGCTCGATGAGTTGCTCGAGCGTGGTATCGGGGTCGTCCAGCAGGGCAACACAGGCAGCGACCACCTCGCGCAGGTTGTGCGGTGGGATGTCGGTGGCCATGCCGACCGCGATACCGGTCGTGCCATTGAGCAGCACATTCGGCAGCCGTGCCGGCAGCAGCTCGGGCTCATCGAGCGTGCCGTCGAAGTTCGGCTGCCAGTCGACCGTCCCCTGCCCGAGCTCGGCCAGCAACACCTGCGCATAGGCTGCCAGGCGGGCCTCGGTATAGCGCATGGCAGCAAAGGATTTCGGGTCGTCCGTCGACCCCCAGTTGCCCTGCCCGTCCACCAATGGGTAACGATAGGAGAACGGCTGCGCCATCAGCACCATGGCCTCGTAGCAGGCCGAATCCCCGTGCGGATGGTACTTGCCCAGCACATCGCCCACGGTACGGGCGGATTTCTTGTACTTGGACTGGGCTGACAGACCCAACTCGGACATGGCATAGACGATGCGCCGCTGCACCGGTTTGAGCCCATCGCCCAGATGGGGTAGCGCGCGATCGAGGATCACGTACATGGAGTAATTCAGGTACGCCCGCTCGGTGAACAGCTTCAGCGGCTGCTGCTCGGAGAAGTCCGGGTTGAAGGTCGTTGAATCTGCCATGGATGCTCAAGGGACGACGGATGACGCCGGGAGCGTAGCGCAAAGGGATCGCCGGGGCGACCACGACGCCGAGCCGGGGCTCGACGATGGCATCGAACGCCATTCGGGTCTACCCTTTGCCGTAGCCTTCGGACGCTGCGATCGTTCGCGCGCGCGTCGCTTAAGATAGTCAGCCGTAGTTTCCCAGGGGGGACAGACAATGAACCGACGGATACTCAATCCAGGCCTCGTACTTATCGGCGTGGCAGCCCTTGCTGCCGCACCTGGCGTCATGGCCCAAAAAGCCACGGTCACGATCGTCGGCAGCGACGGCTATGTGGCGACGGTGAACGCATCATCCGGCTTGAGCGGTACGCAAAGCGCAATGACCGCCGGACTGCCGGATGGCAGCTACACCTACGAGGTCCGCCCGAACAACGGCAACCGGACACGCTCGGGCGACGCGGGCGAACCGGCTCCAGACTCCCTCGGTAATGCCTTTGGCCTAACCAGCAAGCCGGAGGTGGAGTACGGTTATTTCACCATCAAGAACGGCGTGATGGTCGATCCCAACCTCGTCGAGAGTCCTCTCGATAGCTCAGCTCAGTAATCCGGGGGGAACTGGCTAATGAAAACAAGAATTCTCGTCACCGCCATGCTGGGCGTTACCGCATCCCTGGCGCAGGCCGACCAAGTCATACCGGACGATCTGATCGTGCAATCCAGCCTGTGTGTGGGCTTCGATTGTGTAAACAATGAAAGCTTCGGGTTCGATACGATTCGCCTGAAGGAGAACAACACCCGCATCAAATTCGAAGACACGAGTACGGGTACATTCCCGTCGACCGACTGGCAGCTCACCGCCAACGATTCGGCCAGCGGCGGCGCCAACAAGTTTTCGATCGAAGACGTCACCTCGGCGAGAGTGCCGTTCACGATCATCGGTGGCGCGCCGAGCAATTCACTGTTCGTGGACAGCGGCGGCCGCCTGGGCCTCGGCACGGCCACCCCGGTGCTGGATGTCCACGTCGCCTCCAACAATACGCCGGCGCTGCGTTTGGCCCAGGACAGCAGCGGCGGTTTTACCGCCCAGACCTGGGATATCGGCGGCAATGAAGCGAACTTCTTCATCCGTGACGTCACCGGTGGCAGCCGGCTGTCGTTCCGAATCCGTCCGGGAGCGCCGACCAGTTCCATCGACATCTCAAGTGATGGCGATGTCGGTATGGGTATCGCATCGCCCGACGCCTCTTTGCACATCAAGCGAACCAGTCCCGATGCATCTTCCTCTGTAAAGCTGCAAATCGAAGACGACAGCACGGTGAACGTAGATCGCCCCATGTTTGTATTGACGAACAACGGTGGTGCCGAGCTCTTCTTCGAGAATTCGGCGACATCCAATACCTGGAAATTCAAATCACGGGGAAGCGACGAGCATTTCTTGATGAATTTCACTGGAAACGCCGGCCAGGAATTTGACCTATCCCCCAATGGCAACTTGAGCATCGGCGGAACACTGACGGAACTCTCTGACCGTAATGCCAAGCACAACATCGCCAACATCGATAAGAATGAGCTCTTGACGAAGTTAGCTCGCCTGGATGTACCTGAGTGGACGTACATCGACGATGAAGCGCAGGCTCGTCATATCGGCCCGATGGCACAGGATTTCCATGCACTGTTCGGTTTCGGTGAGACTGATACCCACATCGCGTCCAGGGACGTAGCTGGTGTAGCACTAGCATCGTCCAAAGCATTGCTGGATGAGTTAGAAGCGCGTGATCAACAGATCGCCGAACTCAGAGAACAAATCACCGCCCTTGCGCAGAAGCTCGACGCTCTGGAGCACCGCGAACCGAATTGAGCGGCATCGGCATCGCCCCAGCAGTCACTTAATGCCGGGGCGATGCGGCTTTCAGAGCATCCGACCTAATCAGAGTCGTCGCTCATTCGTTGAAAAAAATCGTTCCGAGAGTGCCGGTCATACTCGGGATAGTCAAATAGATTCAAAAGTGACAAATGCCTGTGAACCACGTCCACTGCTATCATGGAACGCCAGCCGGCTGACAGCATTTTGCTGTGGAGCGCTGCGTCAGCATCATACCCCACTTGTGCATAGGCGGACTTTCGGAACAGTAGCAAGCGTCCTGCCGGGTTGTGTGCATTCGAGAGACGTTCCTCTCCAGCCTCGAACCTCCGCATCGGGGCTCCAGCTTTGATCAGGAAGTCCAATTCCTCTCGTTCTACTTCCGGAAACATTCGCCTGGCGTGTCGAGAATCGACAAAATCCCGCTTGTCGACGATCGATCCAAGCAAGCCGAGCCCAGGATCGGCATGGGCGTGCTCAAGCATGCGTTGCAGCCAGCAAGGCGACGTGTCGGCTACGACAGTATCGGACTCCACCACCACGAAGAACTCATCTAACTGTTCCCAGTAGTCTCCTATAAGCTGTGGTACGCGTCGGGGTGAATTCTCCGCGCAGCGATGCACGCCGTAAAACATGTCCCTACGTTCGAAACCCGCAATAACCTCACCAACTAGAGGATCAGCGGATGCGTTATCAGCGAGGACAAACCGACAGGGCACTGTGGTATGTCTGTACAACGCATCCAGACACGCCCACAAATAAAGGGGGCGCTGCCAACTGAGCACAAATATCACCGGCGCACTTGAGTTCGTCACCGCATCAACCTCGCTCCCGGGCACAGAAATCAACCCATGCTACAATATCGATCATCATAGGATGAAGAATACATCACCCAACCGCACATGCAGAAAATCGACTTCCTCGTTGCCGGAACACAAAAAGGTGGCACTACCGCGCTCTTCCATTATCTTTCAAAACACGCCGAAATCGGTATCGGAGAGCGCAAGGAAATCCATTTTTTCGATCGCGATGCTTATGCCGACGAGGCAAACCCCAAAAACATTGCTAGAGCCTATCACAACCACTTTACTGATGATGCTCTATCAAAAACAACTGGGGATTTCACACCGATCTACATGTACTGGAAACCTTGCCCGACTCGAATCCACCGATACAACCCGAACATAAAACTCATCCTCTCACTTCGAAATCCTATTGAGCGCGCCTTCTCGCATTGGAATATGGAGCGATCAAGAGGTGCCGAGTCACTGCCGTTCGACGATGCGATCCGAACCGAAGCCCACCGCCTCCGGGATTGTCCAAACCAGCAACATCGGGTGTACTCATACATTGATCGCGGCCGCTACCATGAACAGATCAAACGCCTCCTGAGGCTATTCCCAGAATCGAACATCCTTCTATATCGTAGCGAGGAACTGATCACAGCACCCAGAGAGACGCTGGAGAAGATCTGTACCTTCCTGGGCGTCTCCCGCCCCACGTTCACTGAACCGGCACGCATTCATCACACGCCATATAAAAGTACGCTTGCCCCTGAGGATCGCAAGTACCTGATTGATGCGTTGGCACCGAGCATAGAAGCACTGGAGAATCTCACCGGATGGAGTCTGAGTGATTGGACACACATGCCATAGTGTTATGACGACGGATTCACAAGCCGTGAGATATTAAGCCTACCCCACAACCTCGGCCTCGTTCCCGTTGGCCTCCAGCCACACCCGCCGATCCGATGCACGTTTCTTGGCCAGCAACATGTCCATCAGCCCGTCGGTGTCGTCGCCGTCCTCCAGCGTAAGCCGCACCAGCCGCCGGGTGTCCGGGTCCATGGTGGTTTCGCGAAGCTGGAGCGGGTTCATCTCGCCCAGGCCTTTGAAGCGCGTGACATTGACCTTGCCTTTCTTGTTCTCGGCCGCAATGCGATCGAGGATGCCTTGCTTTTCTGCCTCATCCAGGGCGTAGGCGACCTCTTTGCCGATATCCACGCGATACAGCGGAGGCATGGCGACGTACACGTGCCCGGCGGCGACCAGGGGGCGGAAATGACGCACGAACAAGGCACACAGCAACGTGGCGATGTGCAGGCCGTCGGAGTCGGCATCGGCCAGGATGCAGACCTTGCCGTAGCGCAGGCCCTCCAGCGACGCGCTGCCGGGGTCCACGCCGATGGCCACGCTGATGTCGTGAATCTCCTGCGAGGCCAGCACCTCGCCCGGGTCGACCTCCCAACTGTTGAGGATTTTGCCGCGCAGCGGCATCACCGCCTGGAACTCGCGGTTGCGCGCCTGCTTGGCCGAACCGCCGGCGGAGTCACCCTCGACCAGGAACAGCTCGCCCCGCGCCAAGTCCTGGGCGGAGCAGTCGGCCAGCTTGCCCGGTAGCGCCGGGCCGCTGGCGATGCGCTTGCGCACGACTTTTTTCGCCGCTTTCATCCGCCGCCCGGCGTTGCCGATGGCGAACTGGGCGATACGCTCGCCCTGCTCGGTGTGCTGGTTCAGCCACAGGCTGAAGGCATCCTTGACCACGCCGGAGACGAACACGGCACATTCGCGCGAGGACAGGCGCTCCTTGGTCTGTCCGGAGAACTGCGGGTCCTCCAGCTTCACCGAGAGCACGTAGCTCACCCCCTCCCACACGTCTTCGGGGGCCAGGCGTAAGCCCCTGGGCAAGAGGTTGCGGAACTCGCAGAACTCGCGCACGGCCTCGGTCAGGCCGGTACGCAGCCCATTGACATGGGTACCGCCCTGCGCGGTGGGGATGAGGTTGACGTAGGCCTCGGTGACCGCGTCACCACCTTCGGGCAGCCAGCACAAGGCCCACTCGACCGCCTCGTGCTTGGCGGCGAACTGGCCGATGAACGGTGGGTCGGGAAGGCGCTCGAAGCCGTCCAGTGCCTCGGTCAGGTAATCGGTCAACCCATCGGCATAACACCAGGCGATGTGCTCGTCGGCGGCCAGGTCGTGAAACTCGACCGACAGCCCAGGGCACAGCACGGCCTTGGCCCGCAACAGGTGCTTGAGCCGCGCCGGGGCGATCCGCGGGCTGTCGAAATACTGCGGGTCGGGCCAGAAACGCACGGTGGTGCCGGTGATGCGCTTACCCACTGTACCGACGACATCGAGATCCTCGACCTTGTCGCCGCTGGCGAAGGCCATCGTGTGAATCTGCCCGTTGCGACGGACGGTGACCTCCAGGCGCAGGGACAAGGCATTGACCACCGACACACCGACGCCATGCAAACCGCCCGAGAACTGATAATTGCGGTGCGAGAACTTCCCGCCGGCGTGCAACCGGGTGAGGATGAGCTCCACACCGGGTACGCCGTGCTCGGGATGAATGTCCACGGGCATGCCGCGGCCGTCGTCTTCCACCGACAGCGAGCCGTCTTCGTGTACGGTGACGATCACGCGCTTGGCGAACCCGGCCAAGGCCTCGTCGACGCTGTTGTCGATGACCTCCTGGGCAAGGTGGTTGGGTCGAGTCGTGTCGGTGTACATACCCGGGCGCTTGCGCACCGGATCCAGACCGCTCAAGACTTCAATGGCAGAGGCGTCGTAGGCCGAACTCATGGATATCCGTTTTGCCGCTTGATACTCGTAACCGGCCTAGTGTAGCCGGATTGCGGACGCTGAGAGTCCACCGACACACCTCGCCGCCATTGCGGGCGGGGAACCGGGTGGCGTTCTGGGTGGATGGCGATGCCTGGCTGCACCGGGTATGGGAGGCGATCGACGGCGCCCGTCGGCGGGTGTGGCTGGAGGTCTACACACTCGCTCCCGACCCGGTCGGTCTGGAAACTCTCGCCCGACTGGCCGCGGCTGCTCATCGCGGCTGCGAGGTGGTGCTGGTGGTGGATGCCATCGGCTCCAGTGCGCTGTGGGAGTGGCATACCCGCGAGGCCCGCGCGGCCGGCATCCGGGTGCTGGTGTTCAACCCCATCCGCTTGTGGCGGTGGCGGCGCTCCTGGCTGCTGCGCGACCACCGCAAGCTGTTGATCATCGATGACAGCCGGGCGTTCACCGGTGGGCGCAACTTCGGGGTGCGCTACGGCGGCGCGCAACTGGGTGAGGCGCCGTTCTACGACCTGGCCGTCGAGGTGGAGGGCCCGGCGCTGATCGACTTGGCGGCCGCATTTGCCGAAACACTGGCCGAGTTGAAGCAGCCCATTGCGCTCCTCGCCTGCGCTCCGGAAATCCGCGGGCCGTATCGCGTCCAGGTCCTGGCCTCGAACCCCGGCCGCCGGCGCAGGACGCTTCAGCGCCAGTTGCGTCTGGCCGTGGGCGGAAGCCGCCGGCAGTGCCTGCTGGTGACGCCGTATCTGTTGCCCTCGCTGCGCCTGTTGTATCTGCTGCGTCGCCAGGCGCGCCGCGGTGTGCGGGTGACGATCATCACCGCTTACCAGTCCGATGTGCGTCTGGTGGACTGGGCGCGGGCGCATATTCAGCATCGGCTGACGCAGGCCGGGGTCGAGGTGTTCGAATACCCCTACCCTTTGCACGCCAAAGCGCTGGTATGCGATGACGAGTTGGCCTGGGTGGGGTCGTTCAACATGGACCGGTTCACCGAACGCCATGTCCTGGAGCTCGGCGTCGCCGTGCACGATGCCCGCTTCGCCGGTGAGCTGCGCCTGCGCTTGGAGACGGACCTGCTCATCCCCGCAACCGCACCGGCGACCGATGCGCGCAAACGCCCGTGGTGGCAGAAGCTGCGCGACGGGTTGGCCTATTGGTTGTTGGATATCCGGGCAGTCACCGGCGCCGCACCCGTAGCAAAGAATGACGCGCAAGATGCCCCTTAACTTAAAACTTAAAACTTAAAACTTAAAACTCACCAGCATTGCTTCAGGCGAAATCCCGCATCAAAGCAGAGCGGGTCGCCGGATCCACCGGATGCACCGACGTTGTATAGGCCGGGTGATCGATGCCGGCGATCAGGTCGGCACCACCGCGAAGGGCGTCGATCATTCCGGCGGTGAACTCGAAGCGCAGAAAGTGCACTGCAGACGTCTTGCTGTCGTCCTCCCGCTCCATGTCCTCGTCGGCGACGGCGTATACCTTGTCGTGACCATCGACCCGCAGCCAGACCGTGTCCTCGATACCACGCATGCGCATCAGCGCAATACGGCGCTCGTCGACGTCGGGGTATTCGATCAGCATCGTCGCCTTGAGATTGGCGCCATCGGGAATCAGCGGATTGTATGCGGCCAGTTCATCTTCGATGCCCTCGGGCTCGAAAATACGCTCCACCCGCAGCATCTCCTGGATCTGGTACTGCATGGTCAGCCGGTCTTCGAACAACAGCGTGACGTTCCCCCCAAGCGGCAGGGATCGATGCGCTTTGTGGGCGAGCACACGGGTGCGGAAGTCGGCACGCTGGGCGGCATACGCCTCCAGGCTCATCAAATCGGCGCGGGATAGCTTTTCCATGAGGGACACCTTTACAAACCGTAGGCCAAGCGAAGCAGGCTGAGCGGATGGGTGGGCGTAGAGCCATCGCGCAGGCCGTTCTCGATGTGATGGCCGGCGATCGGGCAGTCGCTGGCGTAGTGATCGCCCGCGGCATCCTTGACCTTCTTCACGACCGGTTTTGCGATCTTCATCGCATTGTCGAAGGTTTCGGCGCGCACGCCGTAGGTGCCGTCGTGACCGGCACAACGCTCGATGGGCAGCACCTTGGTGCCCGGTACCAGCTCCAGCACCTCGCGGGTCTTCTGACCGACGTTCTGCACCCGCTGATGGCAGGCCACGTGGTAGGACACCGTGCCCAAGGGTGTCTTGAAGGCCGTATCGAGCAGCCCGGCCCGATGGCGCAGCATCAGGTACTCGAACGGGTCGAATATCGCCCGCGCCACCTGCTGCACATCGGCGTCGTCGGGGAAGATCAGCGGCAATTCCTGCTTGAACATCAGCACGCACGAGGGCACCGGTGCAACGATGTCGTGGCCGGCGTCCACCAGGGCTTTGAGCTTTGGCAGGTTGTGGTCCTTGAGGCGCGCGACGGACGCCAGGTCGCCGAGCTCCATTTTGGGCATGCCGCAGCATTTGGAGTCGGCCACCAACGTCACCGGAATCCCGTTGTGCTGGAACACCGCGACCAGGTCTTCACCCAGATGGGGCTCGTTGTAGTTGCCGTAGCACGTGGAGAACAGTGCCACCTTGCCACGGGTCTGCTCGCTGGGCGTGACCTCGCCCGCCGGCGCGTGGGTCTTCATGCGTTGTGTCAGCGTGCGTGTCGCATACGGCGGCAGTTTGGCCTCGGCGTGTACGCCCAGCTGTTTCTGCAAGAGTTTGCGCATCGTCGGATTGCGGTTGACGGCGTTCACGGTCTGGGTGACCACCGGGATGCCGGCGAACTTGCCCACCAGGTCGGTCGAGGTGATGAGTTTGTCGCGACGCCGCGTTTTGCCTTGTTTGAACGCGACCGCCTTGGCCCGCAGCATCAGGTGCGGAAAATCGACGTTCCATTCATGCGGCGGCACGTACGGGCATTTGGTGAGATAGCACATGTCGCACAGGTAGCACTGGTCGACGACCTTCCAATAGTCCGTCTTGTCGACACCATCCAGCTCCATGGTCGAACTCTCGTCGATCAAGTCGAACAGTGTCGGAAAGGAATGACACAGACTAAAGCAGCGCCGACAACCGTGGCAGATGTCGAACACCCGCTCCATCTCGGCCATGACCGAGGTCTCGTCGTAGAAATCCGGATTCTTCCAATCCAAGGGGTGTCGGGTCGGCGCCTCCAGGCTGCCTTCGCGACGGGCGGTGGGTTCGGCCATGACGAGCGACTCCTCGGACTGACGGTGTGGTTGCGGGCAAGACGGCGTCGGCCGCGGGCGCAGGAAACACAGCCCGTGGCCGACGCCGATGGACGACTCAGGCGTCCAGGTTGTCCAAGGCCTTCTGGAAACGGTTCGCGTGGGAGCGCTCGGCCTTGGCCAGGGTCTCGAACCAGTCGGAGATCTCGTCGAAACCCTCGTCGCGGGCAGTCTTGGCCATACCCGGGTACATATCGGTGTATTCGTGGGTTTCGCCCGCGATGGCGGCCTTCAGGTTGGCGCCGGTGGCGCCGATGGGCAGGCCCGTGGCCGGGTCGCCGACCGCCTCCAGGTACTCGAGATGGCCATGGGCGTGTCCGGTCTCACCCTCTGCGGTTGAGCGGAACACGGCGGCGACATCGTTGTAGCCCTCCACATCGGCCTTGGCGGCGAAGTACAGATAGCGGCGGTTGGCCTGCGACTCGCCGGCAAAGGCGGCCTTCAGGTTCTCTTCGGTCTGACTGCCTTTCAGTTCCATATGTCCTCCAAAGTGCGGTTTGGCACGATTTAGACTAAGTCTAAACCCCTTCAAATAAAGATCACGCACCGGCCGCTGTCAATGCGTTGCCTCCGGGGAGTTTGACCGGGTGCATCCGGCGTCGGTAACGTAGCGACTCGCCTGCCAATGACGCCTCCCGATGACCCAAGAAGCCGAGACGCCGCCACCTGACGATGCGCTGGACCTGGAGTCCGCGCTCAGCCGGCTGGAGGCCCTGGTCGATGCGCTGGAAGCCGGAGAGCTGCCGCTTGAGCAGTCGCTCTCGCGCTTCGAGAACGGCGTCGCCCTGGTACGCCGCTGCCAGCGCCTGCTCACCCTTGCCGAACAGCGCGTCGAGCAGATCACCAGCGCACGGGAGGGTGTGGACATCACCCCGTTCAAGGACGATGAATCCGCATGATCGACAACAACCGCCTGGCAGCCTACCGGGCTCGAGTGGAGAACGCGCTGGAGCAGATCCTGCCGCCAGTGGAGATCACCCCATCGCGCCTGCACGAGGCCATGCGGTACAGCGTACTGGGCGGTGGCAAACGCCTGCGACCGACGCTGGTGTATGCCGCGGGCACCGCACTGGCGGCTCGGGACGACGCGCTCGATGCCTGCGCCTGCGCTGTGGAGCTCATTCACGTCTATTCGCTGGTACATGACGATCTGCCGGCCATGGACGACGATGACTTGCGCCGCGGCAAACCCACCTGCCACAAGGCGTTCGACGAGGCGACGGCCGTGCTGGTCGGCGATGCGCTGCAATCGCTGGCTTTTCAGATACTGACCGTCAACCATGTCGGGCTGTCCCCGGCGAACCAAGTCAAGGCGGTGGCCACGCTGGCCCAGGCTGCCGGTTCACGGGGCATGGCCGGAGGGCAGGCGCTGGATCTCGCAGCCGTCGGACGTCAGCTCGATCTGGCCGAGCTGGAAAACATGCATATCCACAAGACCGGTGCGCTGATCCGGGCCAGCGTACTGCTCGGCGCCTTGTGCGCCCCCGAGGCCGACCCGGCGAAGGTCGATGCCTTGGACAGCTATGCCAAATGCATCGGACTGGCCTTTCAGATTCAGGACGACATCCTCGATGTGGTCGGCGCCACCGACACATTGGGCAAAACACAGGGCGCCGACGCCGCCCGCGGCAAACCGACGTACCCCAGCCTGCTCGGTCTCGAGGGTGCGCGCGAGCATGCCCAAGACCTGTTGGCCCGCGCCGACGCGGCCCTGGCGCCGCTGGGGGAGGATGGCGAGTTCCTGCGAAACCTTGCCGGGTATATCGTCCAACGTGCTCACTGAGCGATATCGCCGGTTGCCAGCACTCACACCCGGCCCGGATAATCGCACGCTCTTACGGCGGCGCCGTGGACCGATGAACACACAGATCTATCCCCTGCTTGACAGCGTGAACTCCCCGACCGACCTACGGCGACTGCCCGAAGGGCGGCTGCCTGCGTTGGCGGAGGAGCTGCGCGACTGCCTGATCCACACCGTGGCCAAGACAGGCGGTCATTTCGCCGCGGGCCTGGGCACCATCGAACTCACGGTGGCCTTGCACTATGTGTTCAACACACCGGAGGACCGGCTGGTGTGGGACGTCGGCCACCAGACCTACCCGCACAAGATGCTCACAGGCCGCCGCGACCGCTTGCACACCATTCGTCGCCTGGGCGGGCTTGCGCCTTTCCCCAAGCGCGAAGAGAGCGAATACGACACCTTCGGCGTCGGTCACTCGAGCACCTCGATCAGCGCTGCACTGGGCATGGCCATCGCCGCCCAGCATGCCGGCACGGGGCGACGCGCCATAGCCATCATCGGCGATGGAGCCATGACCGCCGGCATGGCCTTCGAGGCACTCAACAATGCCGGCGATCTGAAAGCCAACCTGTTGGTGATTCTCAACGACAACGAGATGTCGATCTCGCCCAATGTCGGCGCCTTGTCCAATTACCTCACCCGTGTCATGTCCGGCCGTCTGGCGTCCACGGTGCGCGAAGGCGGCAAGCGGGTGCTCGCGCACATGCCCCCGCCGATGTGGGACCTGGCACGCAAGGCTGAGGAACACGTCAAGGGCATGGTGGCACCCGGGACACTGTTCGAGGAAATGGGCTTCAACTATTACGGGCCTATCGACGGGCACGACATCCCTACCCTGGTGGACACGCTGCGCAATCTCAAGACCCAGACCGGGCCCAGGCTGTTGCATGTCATCACCCGCAAGGGCAAGGGCTACAAGCTTGCCGAGGCCGCCCCGGTCACCTATCACGGCGTGGGTGTGTTCGATCCGGCCCAGGGCCTGCCCGCCAGCAAGAGCGGTGGCAGCCCCAGCTACACCGAGGTGTTCGGCAACTGGCTGTGCGACATGGCCAAAGCCGATGAGCGCCTGATGGGCATCACCCCGGCCATGCGCGAAGGCTCCGGATTGGTAACCTTTTCAGAGCGCTACCCAGATCGTTACTTCGATGTTGCGATCGCCGAGCAGCATGCGGTTACGCTGGCCGCCGGCATGGCCTGCGACGGGCTCAAACCGGTCGTGGCGATCTACTCGACCTTTCTGCAACGCGCCTACGACCAGCTCATCCACGATGTGGCCGTGCAGAACCTGCCGGTGCTGTTCGCTATCGACCGGGCTGGCCTGGTCGGCCCGGACGGGCCCACCCACGCCGGCAGCTTCGACTTGAGCTACCTGCGTTGTATCCCCAACATGGTGATCATGGCGCCGGCGGATGAAAACGAATGCCGGCGAATGCTCACCACCGGCTTCCGCCTCGACCAGCCCGCGGCCGTGCGCTACCCCCGCGGCAAGGGCCCCGGCGTTGCAGTGGACACCGAGTTGACGACGATCCCGGTCGGACAGGCAGAGGTGCGTCGCCGCGGGAACAGCGTCGCCCTGCTGGCCTTCGGCACCATGGTGCCCATTGCGGAAGCCGTCGCACCGGCACTGGATGCCACCGTGGTGAACATGCGTTTCATAAAGCCCCTGGATACTGCCAGCGTGCTCGATGCCGCAGCGAATCACCCGGCGCTGGTCACATTGGAGGAAAACGCGGTGGCCGGCGGCGCCGGCAGCGCGGTCAACGATGCCCTGGCCGAAGCCGGCGTGCGGGTGCCGATGCTCAATATCGGCCTCCCCGATCGCTTCATCGATCAGGGTGAACGTGGTGAGTTACTGCGGGAGGCAGGGCTGGATGCGGAGGCCATCGAGGCACGTATTCGCCGCTTTCTGTCGTCGCTGACGGAGGCATCCGCGCAAGCGGACACTATTTCTGATTAAATTACTCGGGATTTTCACCTCCAGGTGTGGCATGGCGCCACCGCAATGGGCGGGCGGATGAACCATCGGCGGCGTGTCGATTCGACGACAACGCAACCGCGGGCAACCACGGCAGGAACGACGTTGATGAATGAATACGGTCACGCGGCGGCGGCTACGACCACCGCCTCGATCATCCCCGATGTGCAGTCCAGCGCCGATACCCGGCGGATTGCCATCAATCGGGTGGGCGTGAAGGACTTGCGCCACCCCGTGCGGGTACGCGATCGCAGTGGAGAGAGCCAGTCCACGGTGGCGATGTTCAATATGTACGTGAATCTGCCGCACACCACCAAGGGCACGCACATGTCGCGCTTCGTGGAGATTCTCAATCAGCGCGATCACGAGCTCTCGGTGCCGGTCTTTGCGCAGCTGCTGGCCGAAATGGCTGCGCGGCTGGAAGCCGACCACGGACGCATCGAAGTGAGGTTCCCATTTTTCGTAGACAAGGCCGCACCGATCTCCGGCGTGCACAGCCTCATGGACTACGAGGTGAAGCTGGTCGGTGAGATCACGGACGGCCAGCCGCGGATCTTCACCCAGGTGCTGGTGCCGGTGACCAGTCTGTGCCCATGCTCGAAGCAGATCTCGCGTTACGGGGCGCACAACCAGCGCTCACACGTGACGGTGACGGTGCGCAGCAGCGAACCGGTATGGGTACAGGATCTCATCGACTTAGTGGAGAGCGAGGCCTCGTGCGAGGTCTACGGCCTGCTCAAGCGGCCGGACGAGAAATACGTCACCGAGCGTGCCTACGAGAACCCCAAGTTCGTCGAGGACATGGTGCGCGACGTCGCCGCGCGGCTCAATGCCGATGACCGGGTGATGGAATACACGGTGGAGTCGGAGAATTTCGAGTCCATCCACAACCACTCGGCATACGCGATGATCCAGCACTGCAAGGACGAGGGCTGAGGCCAAGCGGTCCCCCGCCGTATTCGGTGCAGGCCACCGCCTTTCGGGGCGGGCAGGTCTCGGATCATGGCCCGAGGATGACAACTGGCGCGAGGGGCTACCTACCGCTCCTCCAGCGGCCCGATATGCAAGGCGAGGTTCACCAGCATCGCGGCCGTCGCACCCCATATGAAGTGGTCCTGGTACGGGAGCACGAAGAACTCCCGCTCCTGGTCGCCGATCCGGCGACGGTGGCGCTGGTGGTTACTGGCATCCAGCACGAAGGCCAAGGGGACTTCGAACACCTCCGCGACCTCGAACGGGTCGGCCTGGGGCTCGAATGGGCCGGTCAGCACGCCAACGACCGGGGTGACCAGAAAGCCGGTCACGGTGCGATAGTCCGGAAGAATGCCCAGGATATCCACCAAAGACGGCGGCAGGCCGATCTCCTCCTCTGCTTCACGCAAGGCCGTAGCCACGGCATCGGCGTCACCCGGTTCGCTGCGCCCGCCCGGGAAGCTGACCTGGCCGGGGTGATGCGCCAGCTGTTCGCTGCGACGGGTCAGGATGATGTGCGGCTCACTAGCCCTGGCCACCAGAGGCACCAGAACGGCGGCGGGCCTCAGGGATTGATCGAGCGGCGGGTATACACCGGCCACCGAGTGATCGCTGCCGTGAATCGCCTGGAGACCCGCACGCAGACGCTGTCTCAGCCGCTCAAGCAGCTCTGGCGCCATAACCGAACAGGCGCGCGTAGTTGGCGGTGGTGGTCGCGGCAAGGTCTTCCAGCGTCTGGCCGCGCAGGTCGGCGACGAACTGGGCCACATGACGCACCCAAGCCGGCTGGTTGGGTTTGCCGCGGTGCGGCATCGGCGCAAGATACGGCGAGTCGGTCTCGACAAGCAGCCGCTCGGCAGGCACCCGCTTGGCCACCGCCTGCAGGCTGGCTGCGTTCTTGAAGGTGACGATGCCGGAGAAGGAAATATAGAAGTTCAGGTCCATGGCACGCGCCGCCATGTCCCAATCTTCGGTAAAACAATGCAAGACGCCGCCGACCTCGGCCGCGCCTTCCTCGCGCAGGATGGCGAGTGTGTCCTCACGCGCATCGCGCGTATGGACGATCAGAGGCTTGCCGGACTCGCGGGCGGCATGCACATGCGTACGGAACGACGATTGCTGTTCGCGCCGGTGCTCGCCGCCGTAGTAGTAGTCCAGGCCTGTCTCGCCAATGGCGACGACGCCCGGCTCTCGCGCACGGGCAATCAGCTCGGCGGCAGCCGGCTCACCCTTGGGGCTTTCGGATGGATGCACGCCCACCGATACCGACACTTGCGGAAACGGCGCCACAAGCTCGCACATCGCCGGCCAGTGGGCCAGGTCGATCGCCACACAAAGGAAATGATCGACGCCGGCATCGGCCGCAGACGCCAGGGCGCCGGCGAGCCCGTCATCGAAGCGGGACAGGTCGAGTCGATCGAGATGGCAATGGGAATCTACGAGCATGGAACCGCACAGGTAATGGGATGGCGCCGGAACAGACCGCGACGACGGTGACCGGTTCCTCCAGGCTACATGGTGTTGGTGGGCCGATCGGAGTTCAGGCCACCGGCAAGGTAGGTCTCGATCTTCTTCTGGACCATCGCACCTTCGTTGCCGCCGAACTGGATGCCGATACCTTGCGGCCGCCCGCCCAACGAGCCCTTGGGGGTGATCCAGACGACCTTGCCGGTGACCGGGAAGCGCTCGGGCTCCTCCATCAGCGACAACAACAGGAAGACTTCGTCCCCCAATTCGAAGGCCTTGTCCGTGGGGATGAAAATACCGCCGTTCTTCAGAAACGGCATGTATGAGGCATACAACGTGCTCTTGTCGCGTATGGCCAGCGACATCACGCCTTGTTTGGGTGCAGCCATTGCTACCCTCGCCTATTGTCCATGACTTGCGCATCCGTCAGCGCCGCCAGCAATCCGTCCAGAGCCTGTACCGGCTTGACCTGTCCGGCAGCAGCCTCGACCCGCAACCGTATCGCCTCATCATACAATGCAAGCCACGCGCCTGCCGAGCGCCGGGCCAGCATTCGCGCCAGCTCGGCGGGAACACCATCGCCGCCGGCCACCCGCATGCGGGTCAATGCACCGAGCACCCGCACCAGCTCATCCAGCCTGTCGGGGTGGGCCGCCAGCGCATCGGCCAGGGTGAAGGCATCGCCTCTGCCGCGCAAGAGCTCGAGAACCTGCGGGCGCACCGACTCCACCGGCTCGCGCTCCTGGGCCGCCATGGACAACCAGCGGGCCGCATCCAGCGGCCGACCGGGGAAGCGGGTCATGGCGGCACTCACGACCTCACTGCCGTGGCCCTGCCCGGCCAACCAATCGGCAGCCTCTTCGACCGTCGGCGCACCCAGGCGCCATAGCTGACAGCGGCTGCGAATCGTTACCGGCAGACGCCCGGGCGTCGGTGTGGTAAGTACCCAGATCACGCCCGCGGGAGGTTCTTCCAGGATCTTCAATGCCGCGTTGGCGGCGTTGGACGTCAGGCGCTCGGCGCTCTCCATGAGCACGACCTTGTGCGGCGCAAGCTGACGGGTCTGTACGACGAAGCCGTTGAGGTCGCGAACGAGGTCGATCCCGAGGCTGCGGCCACCCTCCTGGGGCGAGGCCTCGCGCGTATCGGGGTGATTGCCTGCGGCGTGCAAATGGCATCCACGACATTGGCCGCAGGCGCCGTCTGGGTTCTGCGCCACCTCGCACAACAAAGCCGCTGTCAGGGCGCGCGCCAACTCGCTGAGGCCGGCACCGACAGGGCCGGCCAGAAGCAGGGCCTGGGCCACTCGCCCGGAGCGCCGCGCCGCCATCAGTTTGGCCCAAGTCGGCGCAAGCCATGGGAGCGCGGTCGGGTGCATGCCTAGAGACCTACGATCATGGCAAGTTCGTGACGGACGTCATCGTGCACCTCGTCCATGGCCTTGGCGGCATCGATGCGGCGGATACGGACGGGCTCCGCGACGGCCCGCTCGGCGTAGGCCCGGCGTACGCGTTCGAAAAAGGCCACGGTTTCGCGCTCGAAGCGATCCGCCGGCCCGCGGCGTCCAGCCCGCACCAGGCCCTCGGTCACCGGCACATCGAACCACAACGTAAGGTCCGGGCGCAGATCCTGCTGCACCCAGGTTTCCAGCGCGGCGAGCCGCGCCAGGGATACGCCGCGGCCTCCGCCCTGATAGGCGAAGGTGGCATCGGTGAAACGGTCGCTCAATACCCAGTCGCCGCGAGCCAGCGCAGGGCGTATGACCTGGTGCAGGTGCTCGGCGCGGGCGGCGAACATCAGCAACACCTCACAGTCTTCGCCCATATCGCGGCTGAGCAGCAGCGTACGCAGTTCCTCGCCCAGCGCCGTACCGCCCGGCTCCCGTGTGACCACGACAGTGTGACCCGCGGCGACCAGACAGTGCCGTGCCACCTCCAGCGCGCTGGTCTTGCCGGCGCCCTCGGTGCCTTCGAAGGTGATGAAGCGTCCGCGGCTCATTGGGCCCTGAGGTTGGCGCGGTACTGGCGCACCGCCTGATTGTGCTCGTTGAGCGTGCGGGAGAACACATGCCCGCCACTGCCATCACCGCGGGCGACAAAGTACAAGGCATCGCCCTCGGCCGGACTCACAGCGGCAGCCAGCGCCGCGGCACCGGGCAACGCGATGGGCGTGGGCGGAAGACCGTCACGGGTGTAGGTATTGAACGGGGTATCGGTATCCAGATGGGTCCGCGTAAGCGGCCCGGTGAAGTCCGGCCCCACACCGTAACGGACCGTCGGATCGGTCTGCAAGCGCATGCCCTGTTGAAGACGGCGGATGAACACGCCGGCGACCTGATCGCGCTCCTCGGGCACCCCGGTTTCCTTCTCGATGATGGAGGCCAACACCAGAAGCTCGTCAGGGCTTTGCAATGGCAGGTTCTCGCCGCGCCGCTCCCAGGCGTCATTGAGCTTTACTGCCATGGTGTCGTAGGCGCGCTTGAGAACATCGATGTCGCGCGTGCCGGAGGTGAACACGTAGGTGTCCGGAAAGAACCGGCCCTCCGGTGCCTGCTCGGGATGGCCCAATGCCCGCATCACGGCCTGGGGATCGTCGGGTTTTATCGTGTGGCGCAGCTTGGGATGCGCCGCGACGGCGTTGAGCATTTGACGCACCGTCCAACCCTCGACGATCGTCAGACTGTGCGTAAGAACCTTGCCGGCAACCATCGCATCGAGCAGATCGATTGGCCGCATACCCGGTGTAAGCGCGTACTCGCCGGCTTGCAGGCGGCCCGCCTCGCCGGAGAGCCGGGCATGCGCCTCCAGATACGCCGGTTGAAGGGGCGGTCGCAACAACCCCAGCGCGGTGAGATCGCGAGCCAGCGAACTGACCGAACTGCCCGGTTCGAGCACATAGCTGCCCGGCTCGGCAACCGGCAGAGGGGAACTCATGAACGTATCGTAATCCAGCCACAGCCATGCGCCCACGGCGCTGACGCCCAGGAGCAGGACCAATACCAGCGTAGCGGCGAATTTTCGCATCAGACGGTCTCCAGCTCGTTCATCAGGACCGTCGTCAGCGGGCCGGGGGCACTGAAGTCGGCACCGCCCACCACCTGGCGCAGCGGCCATACGCCAATCACCGAATTGCAGACAAAGGCTTCCTCGGCGGTGTTCATGTCATCGAGCGTCAATCGCCGCTGGCCGATACTGCGGCCGGTTCGGCCGGCCCAGTCGATGATCCTCCCGCGCGTGATTCCGGCGACACCGGCACGGTCAAGCAGCGGTGTGGACAAGCGGTCGCCATGGACCAGAAACAGGTTTGTCATGGTGCCCTCGATAAGATAACCGTCAGCGTCGCACATCAACCCTTCGGCAATACCCTCATCGTCCCACTCCCCCCGCGCCAGCACATTATCCAGACGGTTGAGATGCTTCAAGCCGGCCAGATCCGGGTTGGTGCTCACCCGTTGACTGCACACGCGCACGACGACACCCGCGCCGCGACGCTCCGATGGGTAATCGGGCCAGGCATGCAAGGCGCTGATCAACCTTGGCGAAGCCGGTAGCGGCGGGCGATAGCCCCGTCCGCCGCTACCGCGGGTCAGCAGCAGCTTGCCTACCGCGCGCGGATAGACCGACGCCGCCTCGCACAGCGGGGCCAACGCGGGTGCCGGGTCGGGCAGGTCCATGCCGAGCCGCCGACAACCGGCACTCAGACGGGCCAGATGCAGCGGCCAGTGGGCGATGCGACCGTGACGCAGGACGAAGGTCTCGAACAAGCCGTCACCGTACGCCAGGCCACGATCATCCGCCGGCACCTCGGCCGCCGGCGATCCATCCACCCAGGTACCCAGGGCCACGCGGCCTCAGTCTCCGGCCAGGGCGAGCAACAGCCCCCGTGCCTTGGCCCGGGTTTCGGCCAGCTCCCGCTCGGGTATCGAGTCTGCGACGATCCCGCCGCCGGCCCGCAGGACCAGGTCCCGGTCGTACACGGCAAGCGTGCGGATGAGAATGTTCAGATCCAGATCGCCATCATGGTTGAGGTAACCGAAGGACCCGGTATATGGCCCGCGCCCTTCCTGCTCCAGTTCGGCGAGGATCTCCATGCAGCGCACCTTCGGGCAACCGGTTATGGTGCCGCCCGGAAACACCGCACGAATGGCCTGCCCGGGTTTCACCTCGGGGCGAAGCTGACCGCTGACGTTGGAGACGATATGGTGCACATGGGCGTAGCTCTCCAGGACCATGAGCTCATCCACGCGCACGGTACCCGGTCGGCACACTCTACCGAGATCGTTGCGCTCCAAATCGATGAGCATGACGTGCTCGGCGCGCTCCTTGGGGTGTCCCATGAGCTCGTCGGACAGGCGCCGGTCCTCATCACCGGCCCCGCGCGGTCGCGTGCCGGCAATCGGCCGGGTGTCGGCACGACCGGCGCGCACGCTGATCAGCCGCTCGGGCGACGAACTGACGATCGCACCCCGGCCCCAGCACATCAGCCCGGCGAACGGTGCCGGGTTCGCACGCCGCAAGCGCTGGTAGAGCGCCGCGGGATCCACGTCATCGGCCAGCCGCGCACGCCAGGCCCTGGACAGATTGACCTGGAACACATCGCCATCGCGGATATAGCGTTTTATCCGTTCCACGGCCTCGAGATACGGTGCGGCATCGTCCTCATCGACATGTGCCAGCGCAGCCCCGTTATCCACGGGCAGGCCATGGGCGGCAATCTCGGACAAATCGGCCGCCATGACATCCACAAGGGCTTCGGCGCCGGGCTCGGCCACCAGCCAGGTGATTCCGCTCTGGTGGTCCACCACCACCGCCGCGGGTATCCGTACCGCCAGGGCCATCGGCAGGCCGGCATCGGCCGCCGGCAGATCCAGCGTCGGCTCCACCTGGCCGGCAAGCTCGTAGCCCAAATACACGAACCAGCCGCCCCTGAAGGGCACGGGTAGGGTTTCGAGTGGGCCGTCCCATTGCGCCCACCGCGCATCCAGCTCGCGCAGGAAATCCCCATCCTTGGCGGACCGGGCGGTCAATGACTCACCGGGAAACGCAAAAACCATGGTGTAGCGCGCCGTCGCCGGACCGGTCACGACGCTTTCGATCAAAAACGGATAGCGCTCGGGCGCGAACCGATGCAGCAGCAGCGGATCGACCAGTGCAACGTCGGCGGGACGTGCGGGCATGAAGGCTTCTCGACAAGGCGGGCCGGGCTCTACACCCGACCCGCCGCGAAAGGTTTAACGCATGGCGCGGAAGATCAACGTCCCGTTGGTACCACCGAAGCCGAAGGAGTTGGACAATACCGTACGAATGGGCATTTCCCGCGCCGTATGTGGCACGTAGTCCAGGTCGCAATCGGGCGATGGGTTGTCCAGGTTGATGGTCGGCGGCGCCACCTGATCGCGCATGGCGAGAATAGAAAACACCGCCTCGACCCCGCCGGCGGCGCCAAGCAAGTGCCCGGTCATCGACTTCGTCGAGCTCATGGCCACCTTGAAGGCGTGATCGCCCAGCGCGTTCTTCACCGCGATGCTTTCGGCCAGATCGCCGGCCATGGTCGATGTGCCATGGGCGTTGATGTAGTCGACTTCATCGCCATTGAGCCCCGCGTCGGCTAACGCATTGAGCATGCAGCGGCGCGCACCGTCGCCGTTTTCCGCCGGCAAGGTCATGTGGTGGGCATCCGAACTCATGCCGAAGCCGGAGAGCTCGCAATAGATGCGTGCCCCGCGGGCCTTGGCGTGTTCATAGTCCTCCAGGACCAGCACACCGGCACCGTCGGCAAGCACGAACCCGTCGCGGTCTCTATCCCAGGGACGGCTGGCCGCCTCGGGGTCATCATTGCGGCTGGACAGCGCGCGGGCGGAGGCAAAGCCGCCGATCCCCGTGGGCGTGGTGGCCATTTCAGCCCCACCGGCGATCACCACATCGGCGTCGCCATAGGCGATCATTCGCTGCGCTTGGCCGATACTGTGGGTGGCGGTCGTACATGCGGTGACCAGGGCGATGTTGGGGCCCTTGATTCCGTACATGATCGACAGGTTGCCAGAGATCATGTTGATGATGGAACGTGGCACGAAAAACGGCGTGATCTTGCGTGGACCGCCACGCAGGTAGGCCGAATGCCCATCCTCGATACCCGGCAGACCACCGATACCCGAACCGATGATGATGCCGATTCGATGGGTGTTGGTATCGGTGACCTCCAGGCCCGAATCACGGATAGCCTGCACACCGGCGGCGATTCCGTAATGGATGAAGGTGTCCATCTTCTTGGTTTCTTTGGGCGCGATGTATTCGGTGACATCGAAGTCCTTCACCGCACCGGAAAACCGCACGGGGAAGTCTGTAGCGTCGAACACCGAGATCGGGCCGATACCACTCTTGCCCGCCAGGATGTTGCTCCAGGCGGCTTCCACCGAATTTCCTACCGGCGACACGATACCCAGACCGGTCACCACAACGCGTCGCTTCGCCAAGTGCGTGTCCTCCAACGGGCCCGCATCACTCAAACCGTGAATGCAACGGCCGTGACCGCGCCTTGGAGCGCAATCACGGCCGCATGCGAAATTCGCGGGTGACGATCAGCCCAGGTGAGCGGTGACGTAGTCGATAGCCTGCTGTACGGTGGTGATCTTTTCGGCATCCTCGTCCGGAATTTCGCATTCGAATTCCTCTTCGAGGGCCATCACCAACTCCACCGTGTCCAGTGAGTCGGCGCCAAGATCATCCACGAACGACGCGTCATTGGTCACTTGCTCTTCCTTGACCCCCAACTGCTCGACGATGATCTTTTTGACGCGTGCTTCGATGTTGCTCATGTTGTCAGCTTCCTCGGAAAATGTGGGCGGCCTTGCTCGCTGCCGCGGGTATTGTAGGTAAAAGGGGCTGGCGGTGCCACAGCACTACGCCATGTGCATGCCGCCGTTGACGTTCAGTGTTTCGCCGGTGATATACGCACCCAGGGGCGAGGCCAGGAAAGCCACCGCGTGGGCGATGTCCTCGGCGCCGCCGAGGCGGGCCAGGGGAATGCTCTGAATCAATGCGGTCCGCTGGGTTTCGGGCAGCGCCCGCGTCATGTCGGTGTCGATGAACCCCGGCGCGACGGCGTTGACCGTGATCCCACGCGAGCCGACCTCGCGCGCGAGTGCCTTGGTGAAGCCGATGACTCCGGCCTTGGCCGCGCAGTAGTTGGTCTGCCCGGGATTGCCGGTCAGGCCCACCACGGAAGTGATGTTGATGATCCGGCCCTTGCGCGCCTTCATCATGCCGCGCAGCACGGCCTTGCTGAGGCGAAAGACGCCCGAGAGGTTGGTATCCACGATGGCATCCCAGTCTTCGGCCTTCATTCGCATCAGCAGGTTGTCGCGTGTGATCCCGGCATTGTTGACCAGGATACCCACGGCGCCGAAGCGCGAACCCACGGCCTCGAGCACCGCATCGACAGCAGCGGCGTCGGTCACATCGAGCGCAAGACCCGCACCTTGAATGCCGCGGGATTCAAGATCCGACTGAATGGCCGCCGCCCCGCTCTCGCGGGTTGCCGTCCCCACGACCGTTGCGCCCAGGCTGCCGAGCACTCGGGCGATCGCCTGCCCTATGCCGCGACTGGCACCGGTGACCAGCGCCACTTCGCCGTTGAGATCCAATGTCATCATCCCTCTCCGAATGTGCTGCGCGCCGCCGCAAGCGACGCTTGATCCGCTATCGCGTGGGCCACCAGCCCCTTGTCGATGCGTTTGGTCAACCCCGCCAGCACTTTGCCGGGTCCGCACTCCACCACCTGTGTGACACCGTTCGCCGCCATGTGCTGCATGGTTTCGACCCAGCGCACCGGCGAATAGAGCTGGCGCACCAAGGCATCGCGAATGGCCGGCGCTGCCGCATGCACTGCCACATCGGCGTTGTGCACTACCCTCATGCCGGGGGTATCGAACGCCGTAGCGGCCAGTCTCGGTGCCAGCGCCTCGGCCGCCGGACGCATCAGTGCGCAATGAGACGGCACGCTGACCGGAAGCGCAACGGCTCGGCGAGCTCCCCGCGCCTTGGCAATGTCGACGGCTCGCGCGACTGCTCCCGCGTCTCCGGCGATGACGACCTGGCCCGGGGCGTTGAAATTGACCGCCGCAACGACCGCGCCTTGTGCTGCATCGACGCAGGCCGCCCGCACGCTTTCATCATCCAGACCAAGGATGGCCGCCATGGCGCCACTGCCCGCAGGCACCGCCGATTGCATCAGCCGGCCGCGCTCGGCCACCAGTTGCAAACCATCGGTGAACCCCAGGCTGCCGGCGCAGACCAGTGCGGTGTATTCACCCAAGCTGTGCCCGGCCATCCAGCCGGCCAAGGGACCACCTTCCGCCTGCCAGGCGCGCCACATGGCCACACCGGCGGCCAGCATGGCCGGCTGCGTGAATTCGGTCTGATCCAGGCGCTCCACAGGGCCGCTCTGGATCAGCGACCACAGATCGTAACCCAGGGCGTGGGCGGCTTCATCGAAGGTCTCGCGAATCTCGGGTCGGTCGCCAAGATCGGCCAACATACCCACGGACTGCGAGCCCTGCCCCGGAAAGACGAATGCCAGTGAATCCTCAGTCAACGTGCCATGTCCTCTTCTGGTGCGTGCCGGTCAGTAGTCCAGCAACACCGACCCCCAGGTGAAACCGCCACCGAATGCCTCCAGCAGCACGGTGTCGCCACGCTGGATACGCCCGTCGCGCACCGCCACATCCAAGGCCAGAGGCACGGACGCGGCCGATGTATTCGCGTGCTGGTCCACGGTGACCACGACCTTTTCCATGGGCATGCCCAGCTTGCGGGCGGTAGCGGCGATGATGCGCTGGTTGGCCTGGTGCGGAATCAGCCAGTCGATCTGATCGGATGTCATCGAATTGGCCGCCAGGGTCTCCTCGACGATGCGCCCAAGCGTATTCACCGCCATGCGAAAGACTTCGCTGCCCTTCATAGCGACATAGCCGCGCCTGCCGAGCTCATCGGAGATACCCCGCGACACACCGCCGGGCACCCAGAGCAGCTCGCGATAACGGCCATCGGCATGCAAATGGCTCGAGCGAATACCCGGTTCATCCGCGGCTTCGACCACGACAGCGCCGGCACCATCACCAAAGAGCACACAGGTGCCGCGGTCGTTCCAATCCAGAATGCGACTGAACGTCTCGGCTCCCACGATCAATGCGCGGCGGCTGGTGCCGGCGCGAATGAACTGATCGGCGATACCCAGGGCATAGACGAAGCCGGTGCAGACGGCCTGGACGTCGAAGGCACAGCAGCCATTTGCGCCCAAGCGCTCCTGGATCTGGGTGGCGACGCTGGGAAAGATGTAATCAGGCGTGGTCGTCGCGACAATGATCAGATCGAGCGAATCGGCAGGCACCCCAGCCATATCCAAGGCCCGCCGCGCGGCGCCCTCGGCAAGGTCAGCCGTCGTCTCGTTGGCCGCAGCCACATGGCGCTGACGGATGCCGGTACGCTCAGTGATCCACGCATCGGTGGTATCCACCATCCGCTCGAGGTCGGCGTTGGTCAGGATTTGAGCGGGCAGATAGCCGCCGGTGCCTGTGATACGTGCAAACGTCACGGGGCGATGTCCTGAGTCTGCAACTCGCCCAGATGACGGGCAATCCGCTGCGGCACGGCCTTCTCGACCTCCAATGCGGCGATACGGATGGCGTTCGCAAACGCCTGGGCATCCGCTCCGCCATGGCTCTTGACCACGATACCCTGCAGGCCGAGCAGGCTTGCGCCATTGTAGCGCTGCGGATCGATACGCTGGCGAAAACGGCGCAGGACCGGCAATGCAACCAGGCCGGCAAGCTTGGTGAAGGCATTGCGGTGGAACTCCGTCATCATCAGGTCCCGCACCAGCTTGGCCACACCCTCCATGGTCTTGAGCGACACGTTGCCCACGAAGCCGTCGCAAACCACCACATCCACATCGCCCAGGAAGATACCGTCGCCCTCCACATAGCCGACATAGTTGACCGGGCTGGCAGCCAGCAAGGCAGCGGCGGCTTTCACCTGCTCGTTGCCTTTGATCTCCTCGGCACCGATGTTAAGCAGACCGACCCGGGGGCGTTCCAGATTGTCCACCGTGGTCGCCAGCACCGAGCCCATGATCCCGAACTGAAGCAGATGTTCCGCCTTACTGTCCACATTCGCGCCCAGATCGAGCACGTGAGTATGGCCGGTCCGCCCGGGGATGGCCGTGCAGATGGCCGGCCGATCGATGCCCGGAAGCGTCTTGAGCACGAAGCGTGCGGTCGCCATGAGTGCGCCGGTGTTGCCGGCGCTCACGCAGGCGTCAGCCTCGCCGGCTTTCACCAGATCGATCGCCACCCGCATGGAGGAGTCCTTTTTCAGGCGCAGCGCCTGGGACGGCAACTCGTCCATGCCGACGGTTTGCGACGCATGGCGGACGGTGATGCGCTCACGCACATCGTCGGCACGGACCAGATGAGCTGCGATAGCCTCCTGGTCACCGACGAGCACCAGCCGGATACCAGCCCGCTCACGCAAGCTGATAAGCGCCGCGGGGACGATGGCCTGGGGGCCGTGATCGCCACCCATGGCATCAAGCGCAATGGTGACCGGGCGGGTCATAGTGCGGTCACGGCGTGGACGGCAACGTCTGAATATCGCATACCGCCGGGCAGCGGACGCATCATCCGACGCACGGCTTGCAGGCGGCCCACGGCGGACGCTGAGCGCCGGTTCAATCGTCCTGCTGGACGGTGTCGCGGACGATCTTGCGGCCGCGGTAATAGCCGTCGGCAGTCATGTGGTGACGACGATGGGTTTCGCCGGTGGTGCTGTCCACGGCCAGGGCCGGGGCAGTCAGGGCATCGTGGGCACGACGCATGTCACGCTTGGAACGGGTTTTGCGGTTTTGTTGAACGGCCATGACTTGACTCCTTAATCGGTATCGCGATTGCGTTTCAATGCCGCCAAAGCAGCGAACGGATGCACCGTAGCCGAGGTCGGCTCGGAGGCATCCGCCTGATATCCATGACGCCGGCACTCGGCCAGATCGTCGTGCAATGGTGCGATGGGCAAGGACAGCAACAGCTCGTCCTCGGCCAGCGCCAACAAATCGAGGTCTTCACCCTCGACGGTCAGTGGCTCGACATCGCCACCAAGCTCCTGCCACGGCTCATCCGGCCGATGCAATGCAACGACCCAGGAGCGATCCTGCACCAGCGCCAAATCGCCGAAGCAGCGCTGGCAGGTCATCACCACCGTCGCGCGTACGTGGCCGCTAATCCCCGGCCGTCCCGCCACATCCGGCTCACCGGCCACCTCCACGTCGATGTTTCCCTCGACACGGACGACAGCATCCCCCAGTCGGGCCAGCTTATCGCCGCTCACGACGAAAGCCCGTCGCCCCTGATCACGGGCAAACGCCCAGGGGGCTATCACGGCATTGGGGTCGGTACGCATAAGGGCGGCAATCTTAGGCCGTGCCCCCACCCCCTGTCAAAAACTTGTCAAGCCGCGTAACTCTTTCTTTAGGATTGCAAATTCTGGCCTATCCCAACACGTTGAATTAAAGGAACCTCTGATGCAGCAAGCCCGCCAGTTGGTCCTGGCCTCCACATCCGTCTATCGACAAGCCCTGCTGGCACGCCTGCGGCTGGACTTCGACTGCGCCAAACCCGACGTCGACGAGACCCGACACCCGGAGGAATCCGCCGACCGGCTGGTCGCCCGCCTGGCCGAAGCCAAAGCCGAGGCAGTCGCCCACGCCCACCCCGACGCGCTGATCATCGGGTCGGACCAGGTCGCCGAGATCGACCGGGAGATCCTCGGTAAACCCGGCAGCATCCAGCGCGCGCATGACCAACTGCGACGCCTCTCTGGCCGAACGGTCCGCTTCCACACCGGCCTGTGCCTGCTCGATGCCCGCAGCGGACAGCGCACGGTCATCGTCGAACCCTTCGACGTGGTCATGCGATCGCTCAGTGACGAGCAGATTGCGTTCTATGTCGAAACCGAGCAGCCGCTGGACTGCGCCGGCGCCTTCAAGTCCGAGGGCCTGGGGATCGCGCTGTTCGAGCGTCTGCAAGGCGACGACCCGAACAGCCTCGTCGGGCTGCCGCTGATTCGGTTGACGACGCTGCTCGGCGACTACGGCCTGCCGGTTCTGGGGGTTTGAGCCGCTGCCAAGCGGCCGGCTTTCAGCCGGCTACCGAGTACAACTCGGTGATCCCAGGGGGTGCCTCTCGCAGGTCCCAGCCCATCCATTTGGAGTCAGCCACCCAGCCGCCACGGTGAGCCTGCGGCGTGCCGGGGACTTCACGCCGACCGTCGGCAGCATGGATGCTGCCGTCGAGCGCACACGGACGTGTTCACAGCGAGTCGGCGGGGAGTCCCCGGCACTCCGCAGGCGGGTTCCCAGCACCGCCCCCTGACCGTAGCCAGCACGGACATGGTCATAGCAGGCCCTTTTCGCCCCTTACCGCCGTCGGGCAGACAACCAGCCCGGCAGGGCGTGAACACCAGGGAGCAGCCCCAGCGGTTCATGCGCCAACAAATCGGCGTCCGACGACGCCCCGCCGGACACCGCCACGGCCGGCACACCCGCGCGGCGAGCCATGATCAGATCGTACTCGCTATCGCCGATCATCAAGGCCCGCCCCGCGGGGACATCCAGCAACCACAACAGGGCCTCGAGCATGTCCGGTGCCGGCTTGGACGCCGTCTCATCCGCACAGCGGGTCGCCGCAAAGCGATGCGCCAGCCCGGTGTCGGCCAGCACCTTATCCAGCCCCAGGCGAGCCTTCCCGGTGGCCACCGCCAACCGGTAGCCCTCCTCGGCCAATACATGCAAGGTGCTATCGACCTGATCGAACAACAGCGTCCGCGGCGCGGCCGGCCCCAGATAATGTCGTCGATAAGCCTGCACAAACGCCTCGACAGCAGCGCCATCGTGGTCCGGATACAACTGAGTGCAGACATGGCTCAGACTCAACCCGATGGTCGAGCGCAGCACAGCATCGGGTTGCGGCTCCCAACCCAGCTCAGCAATGGCCGAAGTCATCGACCGCACGATGTCGGCCATCGAATCGGCGAGTGTCCCGTCCCAATCGAACACCAGCACATCGAACGCGCGGCTCACCGCGGCGCCTCCAACCGATCCACCACCGCGCGCAGCTCCTCAGGTAGCGGCGCCTGAACCGCCAGAATGCGCCCGCCCAAATCCATCGTCAGATGATGGGCATGCAGGAACAGCCGGTCCAACCCCAGGCGCTGGCGAGCCAGCGCGTTGAAATCTCGGTCGCCGTAGCGATCGTCACCGGCAACAGGGTGCCCGACAGCCTGCGAATGCACCCGAATCTGATGCGTGCGCCCACTGCCCAGCCGGGCCTCCACCAGCGAAGCGAGCCTGCGCACCGTCACTGGCGAGAAGCGCGTCCTGGCCTTCTTACCATCGTCGCGCGCAACGACGCGACGATCCGCATCGCGCCCGACACCCCGCTGCAAGGCCAGATCGACCGTGTGATCGCCCAATTGCCAGGCACCGCGCACCAGCACCAGATAGCGCTTGTCGCTGCGCACATCGGCAATGGCAGCTTGCGCCCGGCGCAGTGCATCCGCCGACTTCGCCAGCACCAGACAACCACTGGTCTCGCGATCCAGACGATGGACGAGCTCGATATAGCGGTCGGCATAAGGACCGGCGCGCAGGGCTTCAATCACCCCCCAGGCGACGCCGCTGCCCGAGTGCACCGCCACGCCGGCAGGCTTGTTGAGCACCAGATAATCCGCGGACTCCTCCAGACGCGCGTCCACCAGCCGCTCGACCAGCGCGGCTGGTGCCTGGCTGCGATCGACCGGCGCACTGGTGCGCAATGGCGGCAGGCGCATCTGATCGCCGGTGGCCAGACGGCTATCGGGCTTCACCCGCTTACCGTTCACCCGCACCTCGCCGCTGCGCACAATGCGGTAGATGAGGCTGCGGGGGACACCCTTGACCGTCTTGACCAGAAAATTGTCCACGCGCTGCCCGTCGCTGTCGGCGGGCACGGTGATCATGCGTACGGCTGGGATATTGGATGGCGGTTGCATAGGCGCACAGGATATATCGTCGGCACCGCGGGCCGCACGCGGATTGCTGGAGGATTGCAGCGCTGATATAGTACGGCCGTTGTCGCCGGGTTGGCGCCACAATTGCTGATAAAGAATTGTGTGATAACGAGTTTTCAACCGTTTGCCCCCCTTTCGGTAGCAAGCGGCGTAGCAAGCAGGGAATTGCGGTTGTCCGCCCTGACTGAAATTGGACGACCAAATAGATTCGCGCTCCCGCTGTCGTTGCCCTCGAGCTAAGGCGCAGCCGCGCGCACTGACGGTTGCAACTGCCCACCACACCCTTTGAACCGGTGTCGTCCAGTCCCCCCTTGGTGCCGCCTGCCCGACCGTGCTAACCCTCCGGTGACAGCGCAACGGCTAGTGGTCGAGCGCTGGAGCAGACAATACGATGAAGCGCATGCTGATCAACGCAACTCAGCAGGAAGAGTTGCGCGTGGCCCTCGTTGACGGCCAGAAGCTCTACGATCTCGACATCGAAACCCCCTCTCGCGAGCAGAAAAAAGCCAACATCTACAAAGCGCGGGTCACCCGCGTCGAACCCAGCCTGGAAGCCGCTTTCGTCGACTACGGCGCCGATCGCCACGGGTTCCTGCCGTTCAAGGAAATCTCCCGCAGCTACTTCAACCCCAAATCCCTTGAAGGCGGCGGTCGCCCGAGCATCAAGGAAGCGATCAAGGAAGGCCAGGAACTGGTCGTCCAGGTCGAGAAGGAAGAGCGGGGCAACAAGGGCGCCGCACTGACGACCTTCGTCAGCCTGGCCGGTCGCTACCTTGTGCTGATGCCCAACAACCCACGTGCCGGCGGCGTATCGCGACGAATCGAAGGCGACGATCGCCAGGAAATCCGCGAGGCGATGAGCAACCTGGAGATTCCCGATGGCATGGGGCTGATCGTCCGCACCGCCGGTGTGGGCCGGTCCACTGAAGAGCTTCAGTGGGACCTGGATTACCTGCTCGCCCTGTGGAAAGCCATCGAAGACGGCGCCAGCACCAAGAAGGCGCCGGTGCTGATCTACCAGGAAAGCAACATCATCATCCGGGCCCTGCGCGATTACCTGCGCGCGGATATCGGCGAGATCCTGGTCGACAACGATTCGGTGTTCGAACAGGCCGGCGAGTTCATCACCCAGGTGATGCCGCACAACCAGAACAAGCTCAAGCTGTACCGCGATACCACCCCGCTGTTCACCCGCTTCCAGATCGAATCGCAAATCGAGACGGCGTACCAGCGCGAGGTGAACCTGCCTTCCGGTGGCGCCATCGTCATCGACTACACCGAGGCCCTGGTGTCCATCGACATCAACTCGGCCCGCGCCACCAAGGGCGCCGATATCGAGGAAACGGCGCTCAATACCAACCTGGAAGCGGCCGAGGAAATCGCCCGTCAGCTCCGTCTGCGCGACTTGGGCGGCCTCATCGTCATCGACTTCATCGACATGTCCGCTCCGCGCAACCAGCGCGAGGTGGAAAACCGTCTCAAAGAGGTCTTGAAGTCCGACCGTGCCCGCGTGCAGATGGGCCGCATCTCCCGCTTCGGTTTGCTGGAAATGTCGCGCCAGCGCCTTCGCCCCTCCCTGGACGAAGCCAGCCACGTCCTGTGCCCGCGTTGCAGCGGCCAGGGCACCATTCGTAGTGTCGAATCCCTGTCACTGGCCATCCTCCGTCTGCTGGAGGAGGAGTCCATGAAAGAGCGCACCGGCGAGGTGGTGGCGCAGGTACCGGTCAAAGTGGCGACTTACCTGCTCAACGAGAAGCGCGAGGGCATCCGCCGCATCGAAGACCGGCACAAGATCCGGATCCTCGTACTACCCAACGAGTCGCTGGAGACGCCTCACTTCGAAGTTACCCGCAAGCGACTGGACGAAATCGGCGATACCGGACTGACCCAGCCCAGCTACGCCCTTACCGTGCCTCGGGAGGACCATAGCGACGAGCGGCCCCAGTCACTGGCCCGGTATGCCGGCGAAGAGCCGCTGGTGAAGTCGGTGGCGCCGGCATCTCCGGCGCCGCAACCCACTGCACTACCCAGCGCACCCCAAACGCCCGCACCGATCGAACCGGCAGCCCGCACCGCCAGCGAGCCACCCGGCTTCCTGCGCTGGCTGTGGCGCCTGTTCGACGGCAGTCAGCGTGAGACGACCGGCACCCAATCCACTGATGTCGCTACCGGCACCAATGCCGCTTCAGGTGCTGCGAGCGATGCCGCAGCGGCACCGCAACGTGGACGCGGACAACGCAGTGGCCGCGGCGAACAGCGTCGCGAGCGTCCGGAAGGACGACGCGAACGCGGCGAACGCAGTAATGGCGAACGTGGTGAAGCGCGTTCGGCCGATGGTCGTGGCGAGGGCACCGGCCGCAAGCCCCGCGACGGACGCGGGCGCAACCGCAAGCGCGACGGCGGGCCCGATAGCACCGCCGCGGCAGACGCGCAGCGCCAAGCCGAACCCGCCCTGGAGTCGGTCAATAAGGCCCCTCCTGCGCCGGAGCCCGCCGACCTGAGCAGCACCCCTGCCCCGGTGCGGACTGAGGAGCCCAAACCCAAAGCCGGTCCAGGCACCGATGATGCATCAGCCGAAGGCTCCGGTGGCGGAAAGCGCCGCCGTCGTGGGCGCAGACGGCGCAAGGGCGGCGGTGATAACGCCGACGTCGCCGCAGTCGACAATGCCAATCAGGGCACCGACACCGAAACCTCAGCCGAAGCATCCGAGCCCGTCGCCGACGAAGAGGTGCATGAGACCCCTACCGTCCGTGAACTGCCACCCGGGAGAAGTATCCGCGGCGGCCGTCCCCGCGTGCCGCGTCCCGAAGTCGCGATCGACGAGTCCGCCGCCGAGGCGGGCGAGCCGGAGCCGATCACGGACAGCCGGCGTCCGACCGCAGCACCGCAGGCAGTCGCCGAACCGGCCGGCGAAACCGCCGCCGATGAGTACGCAGCGACAGACGGCGCAGCCGAAGCAGCCGAGCCGGCCACCGCGGATGCCAGCGACGAGACGCAGGTCGCACAGATGACCATTGCAGCCGAACAAGCGCAGGCTGCCGCAACCGTCGCTGAAGCGGAGGCCCGCCGCGATGCGGCGATCGCGCAGGCTGACATCATGGACCCTGTCGACCACGCCACCAATGTGACCGAAGCTGCCGAACCGCCGCCAGTGGATGCGCCGATCGACGAGCCACCCGCAGATGTCGTCGAGACACCCGAACCCACCCCCGAGGTGCAATCCGAGGATCGCGCTACGGACGAGGTCGTCGAGCAGGTTTCGGCACCCCTGGCGCACGCTGCCGATGAGGCGTCGAGCGACGACCTACACACTCCGGCGCATGACGAACAGGGCGTCAAGGCTGCCGAGACGGAAAACGCTGTCCAGCCCCCCCCGACGGATGCCGACGAGGACAAGCGGCCGGCCGAAGACGGCGAGGCGGTGGTAGAGGAGGCGGTGGCCTCGAACCCCAGAAATCCGTCAGGGGATTAGGAGGTCGAAAGTTCACGCCGCAGGTGGTCGATCAGACCATCTGCGGCTGCTTCGATCAGATCGAGGACGCGGTCGAACCCATGCTCGCCGCCATAGTAGGGGTCGGGCACGTCCTCGACACCCAGGTGAGGGGCGAAGGACAGGAAACGCACAACCTTTCGCCGCTCACCCTCGTTGGCGGCCATTCGCTCCATGAACGTGGCGTTCTGGCTGTCCATGACCAGCAGGTAGTCGTACTCGCGAAAATCCTCCGGGTCGACTTGACGGGCGCGCAGCGAACTCATGTCCAGCCCACGGCGTCGCGCTGCTTGCTGGCTGCGGGTGTCCGGCGGCTTACCGATGTGGTAGCCATGGGTTCCGGCCGATTCCACACTGACCCGATCAGCCAAACCGGCTTGCTCCAGGCGTAGGCGCACGACGGCTTCGGCGGTCGGCGAGCGGCAGATGTTGCCCATGCAGATCATCAGGAGTTTCATTCACCACCTCGTCAAACCCGAACACCGCCTCATCATTGTGCGCAATCGGCCGCCCGCAACCGCTTCAGGACCGCCCTGCCAGCACCGCCTCCACCCGCGCCAGATCGGCCGGCGTATCAACGCCCGCGGGGGGGACACTGCTCGCCACCGCGACCTGAATCGTCATGCCGTGCCATAGGGCACGCAGTTGTTCAAGCGACTCCAGTTGCTCCTGGTGGGAGGGGCTGAGGCTGGGAAAGCGGCGCAGCACGGCCACGCGGTACGCATACAGCCCCAGATGGCGCCAATGCGCGCCACCCACCGGTTCCCCCCGCCCCTGCACGAAACCATCGCGATGGTAGGGAATGGGCGCTCGGCTGAAGTACAGCGCCCGGCCTTGCACATCGCACGTGACCTTGACCACCGCCGGATCCCACAAACCTTCCGCATCGTCGATCGCCACGCACAAGGTGGCGATGTCAGCGTCGCGGTTATCGCCCAACAGCCCGGCGACCTGGCTGAGCAAGGCCGGTGGCATCAAAGGTTCGTCACCTTGCAGGTTGACCACGATATCGTCGTCGGGCCAATCGAGCGATGTCGCCATCCAGGCCAGACGGTCCGTGCCGGACGGCAGGTCCGCGGGCGTCATGACCACGGTGGCCCCGAATCCGCTGGCTGCTTCGGCGATGCGCTCATCATCGGTGGCGATCACGACCTCGCCGAGATCCGCTTCCACGGCGCGTCGATACACGTGCTCGATCATCGGCCGACCCGCCAGGGGCAGCAAAGGTTTGCCGGGCAGCCGGGTACTGGCGAAGCGCGCGGGGATGGCGATGCGCACGTTCATTCGAGTTCGCCCGGCTCCAGGGGACGGGCTTCGTCCTCCAGCATGATGGGTATACCGTCGCGGATCGGATAGGCCAGGCGACTGGCCTTGCACACGAGCTCCTGGCGGGCTTCGTCGTAAACCAGCGGCGCCTTGCTCACGGGGCACACCAGGATATCCAGCAGTTTCTTGTCCATTACTCACCTTGGCCGGTTTGGCGGGCGACAGGCATCGGAAGACGGTCGGACAGCGCTGCCGTCAACGGGCTCGGAAGGCGCGCGACAACCGGCAGCACCCACCAGTCGTCCTGCGCCCATGATCGGCATTTTACGGCATCTTTGGCGGTCATCACGACAGGCAGCTCGTCGTCGAAGGCCAGATCCACCGGGCGTAGTGGCTGATGATCGGCAAACGCGTGCTCGATGACCCGCGCCCCGAGGCCGCGCAATTGTTCGAAGAAACGCCAGGGGTTGCCGATACCGGCGACCGCATGGATATTGCGCCCCTCCAGCCACTGCAACGGGCGGCTACGCCCACTGCCGTTGACCGCACGCAACGCCTGCGGGTGCAGATCGAAGCGATGAGCGCCATCGAGCGATCCGCCGTTGACCAGCACCGCATCGACCTCGCGCAAGCGCGCGGCCGGCTCACGCAATGGCCCGGCCGGCAACAGCCTGCCGTTGCCCAGCAGACGCTGACCGTCGACGATCACCCACTCGATGGAACGGGCGAGCGCATAATGCTGCAACCCGTCGTCGCTGACGATGATGTCGCAGTCGGTGTGTTCCAGCAGATGGCGGGCAGCCGCGGGGCGGTCGCGGCACACGGCGACCGGTACCTGCGCGGCCATCAGTACGGGCTCGTCACCGAGCTCATCCGGGTTGTCGTCGGCGCCCACCAGGCGGGGGTGCACGGTCCGGCCACCGTATCCCCGACTGACCACGCCCGGCCGCCAACCGGCCTTGCGCAGGACATCGACCAGTGCGAGAACCACCGGTGTCTTGCCTGTGCCGCCGACGCTGATGTTACCCACGACGATGACCGGCACACCCACATCGTGGCGGCGGAATATGCCGATGCGGTAAGCCTGCCGGCGCACGGCGACGGTCATGCCAAAGAGAACCGACAGCGGTGTCAGCAGCGCTTGCAACAGCGGGCGCCGTCCAGACCACAGGGCGGACGGGTAACGGCCGCTCACGGCTCGGCCTGGACCTCGGGCTCGGTGGCAATGCTCAACCGGCGAATGCCCAATTGACCGGCAAGGTCCATCACTCGCACTACGGCCTCATGGGGAGTCCGACCATCGGCGCGGATGATGAACGGCCGCGATCGATCGCCGTTCAGCGCCGCCTCCAATGCGGACTTGAGGATCTCGCCCTCGGCCTGCCCGAGCGCCTCGTCCCCCACCGCGAAATCGCCCTGCGCATCGATCGCGACGACGACGGACTCGACCGGCTGCGGGACGGGGGTGTTGCTGGCCTGGGGAAGATTGATATCGAGCTCGCCTTCCTTGCGGAAAGTGCTGGCCACCATGAAGAAGATCAGCAACAGAAAGACCACATCGATCAGCGGTGTGAGGTTCACATCCGGATCGTGGCGGCGCGAGCGACGCAGGTTCATGTGTTGTCCTGCCCGTGCGCGTCGGCCAGCAGGTCGGTGAGATGAATGACGTGTTGCTCCATCTCCAGAACCAGTTCATCGACCCGGCCTTGAAGGTAGCGATAAAACAGCAGCGAGGGCACGGCTACCGTCAGGCCGGCGGCAGTCGTTACCAACGCCTGGCCTATGCCGCCGGCGAGGATTTCGGCGTTGCCGGTGCCTTCGCTCGAGATGACCGTGAAAACCTCGATCATGCCGAACACGGTACCCAGCAGCCCCAATAGCGGCGTGACCGACGCGATACTGCCCAGAGTATTGAGAAAACGCTCCATCTGATGAGTAACCACCCGTCCCTGGTCCTCGACACGGGTCTTGATTTGATCGCGGTCCAGATGACGGCTCTGGATGGCCTCCACCACCAGACGCCCTAACGGCGAGGCCTTGGCGATATCGTCCAGATTGACCGTGCCGACGCGCCCTTGGTGGGCCCAGCCCTGAAGTGCGATCAGCAGCTTGGGCGGCAGAACCTTGCGTCGGCGCAGCGTCCACAGTCGCTCGACGATGATGGTGGTGGCCGCCAGCGAGCAGATCAGGATCGGCCACATCAGCCATCCGCCCGCCGTCATCAGGTTCCAGATCAGCACACGACCTCTCCATCACACGCTAGGGTTGCCGCGCCGAATCATACAGGAACTCGTCCATCGGCTGGACTGCGGGCAACCAAAGCGCCCGCCGATCCCGGCGCTGGAAAGCCAATTGGCGAAGGCCGGCGGCCGACAACGACCATCGCTGCGCCCCGGTCGTTGCGGTGTCGGCGATGAGGGTGTCGCCGCGGCTGTACGCCTCTACGGTGTCGGCCCGCGGATACCCGTAGCGATTGCCACGCCCAGTGGTGAACACGACAACCCTTGGCCGGACGATTGCGAGCAACCCGGCACCGGCCTCCGCACGCCGCCCCTGGTGTGGCGCCAGCAACAGGTCGGCGCGAAGCGCATCGCCATGGCGGCGAATGAGTCGGCGCTGCCCCGGCGCCTCCAAGTCGCCCGTCAGCAGGAAGCGGGTCCCGCCCGCCTCCACCTGCAAGACGCAACCGCCATCGTCCCCCGTCACCGGACCGGATGCATCCGGCGCCAGAAAGGCGAAGTTCACCTCATCCCACGCCCACGCCGTCCCCGCCGTACAGGCGCTGACCGAGGGGATCGGTACGTTCGCGGGATCCGCCGTCCAGCGCCGATCCACGGCAATGGCAGCCAACACTGATCGCACCCCACCGCGGTGTTGGAAATCGTCGTGACTGACGACCAGCGCGTCCAGGCGACGCACCCCCAGGGCACGCAGACCGGGTACGACGATGCGCTCGCCGGCGTCCGCGCCCCAGAAGGCGCCGGGCCCGGTGTCGTACAGCAAGGCATGTCGCCGGGTACGAACCAGTACCGAAAGCCCTTCGCCGACATCCATGACATCCACCCAGGCCTCGCCCACGGATGGGGTTTCGATCTGCGGCCAGATCATCGGCAGGCACAGGATCAGCGCCGCCGAGCGCCTGCACACGCCATCGAGGGTGACGGCGCCCAGCAGGCCGGCGCCCGCCAGCAACGCAGCGGGCAAGGACATGTGCGCCATCGGCCAGGGATCGGCCAACCCCCGGCACCACACCAGCCACGGCCACAAACCGTCCACCGTCGCTGCCGCGACGGCGAGCAGCGCAGCGGACAAGCCCGCATCCAGCGGCAGCACGACGACAGCAAGCAGCGTCAGTGGAACCGTGGTCAAGCTGACCCAGGGCACGGCGACGAGGTTGGCCAGGGCGGCGGCCGGTTGCCAGTACCCGAACAGCACGCCCGCCAATGGCGCCATCATGATCGACAACACCAACTGGACCCGCAGCGCAAGCACCCAGGGCGAGGGGGACGATCCGAGGCGAAGGGTCAGGAAGATAATTCCGACGGCCATGAACGAGAGCCAGAACCCAGCCGTCAGAGGCGCAGCCGGGTCGATGATCAACAGCACCACCGCCGCCACCAGCAAGGCCCGTTCCGGACGTATGCGATGGCGCAAGGTCAAGGCTGCGATCGCCACCCCGACCATCAGCAAGGCCCGCACGGTCGGCAGCCCGGCACCGGCGAGCAAAGTGTATCCACCTGCACCGGCCAGGGCGCTGATTCCACAGCACACCATGCGCGGAACTCTGACGAGCAGCCACGGGGCGGAAACCGTGAGCAACCCGGCACTCAACAGCGCCAGCCAACCGGCCACGAGCCCAAGATGAAGCCCCGAGATCGCCATGAGGTGAGCGGTGCCCGTGTCCCTCAGCAGGTCACGTTCAGCCGTGCTCAACCCGCCCCGGTCACCGACGGCAAGCGCCTGCAGCACACCGCTGTGCGGATGATCCGGTAAGGCGGAGCGAATGAATGCGGCAACATCGTCCCGCAGGCGCAGCAGCATCGGAGATCGGTGCCCTGCCAACGGCCCCTGGGCTGCGGATACCGTCGCCCGATTGGCTATCCCGCGGCTGTACCACCAGCGGCTGGAGTCAGCGTCACCCGGATTGGCGGTACGCTGCATGGGGACGATCGCAAGCGTCATACGCCACACGTCACCCGCCCGTAATCCGGCCGGCGCATCATGCCACGCCAACGCGATACGAGCCGGAGCGCCACCCTCGATGACATCACCGACGACGTACGCGGAACGGCCAGCCCGCAGGGGTAGATCGGCGATCTGCACTATGACCGCCGCGTCGTCGCCCTCGGCATATGCCGGCAGCGGCGCGGGCAAGCTTACGATCGCCCAGGCGATGCCGGCCAGATAGGCGGCGATGAGCGTGCGTCGATGCCATGCAGCCCAGCCAGCCATCGCGATCGCCAATGCACCCACCGACCCACCAGGGAGACTGGCAAGGGTCAGAACGGTCAGATGACCGGAGATAAATACCACCATCCATAGGGCCACGGGTTCCGCTCCCTGCGTTCACCACGGATAATGCGAGGTTCTTTTTGTCCGGTGACGACGTTCTGATCACCATCCCTGCGAACACGACCATGACCAGACGCCTATTACGCCGCTACCTGCCCAACCGAGAGACGGTGAAGCAACACCGTCATCTGCAGGTGTTCGGCGAGCGTCTTCACGACCCGAACCTGTGGCATCTGAACCGCCGCTCAGTGGCCGGCGCACTCGGCATCGGGCTGTTCATGGCCTTCATGCCATTCCCCTCGCAAATGTTGCTGGCCGCCGGTGCGGCCATTGTGCTGCGGGTCAACCTGCCATTGGCGGTCGCCAGTGTGTGGGTGACCAACCCCATTACCATCCCGCCGATTTTTTACTTCAGTTACCGTGTCGGCACCTGGGTGCTGGATGTCCATCCGGAGGTGCACAGCTTCGAACTGTCCTGGCATTGGCTGGCCAAGCGGCTGGACGATATCTGGGCGCCCTTGCTGGTCGGTTGCCTCATCCTGGGGACGATCGCGGGGCTCACGGCCTATGCGACGGTCAGGGTGACCTGGCGAGTCGCCGTCCTCCGCCGCCGCCGTCGATCCCTCAGGCCGCCTCGGTAAGATGGCCTTCACGCAAGTGCAGCCGCCTGTCCAGTCGCGATGCCAGCTCCATATCGTGGGTAACGATGACCAGACTGGTCCCTAGATCGCGATTCAGCTCCAGCATCAAATCGAAAACCAGACCGGCACTGCCCTGGTCCAGATTCCCCGTCGGTTCGTCGGCCAGGACGCAGGCCGGACGCGTCACCAGCGCGCGGGCAATAGCCGTGCGCTGGCGTTCTCCACCGGAGAGCTGACCCGGTTTGTGCGTCGTGCGTGCGCCCAGCCCGACCCGCTCCAGCAAGGCCACGGCCTGCTGATGCGCCTCGGCAGGCCTCTCACCGCGAATCAGCAGCGGCATGGCGACGTTGTCGGCGGCCGTAAACTCGGGCAGCAGGTGGTGGAACTGATAAACGAACCCCAGGTGCCGATTGCGCAGCCGGCTGCGGGCAGCCTCGCCCAGGCTGGCGAACAGTTCGCCACGCACCTTGACCTGACCGGTCGTGGGCTTGTCGAGACCGCCGAGCAAATGCAGCAGGGTGCTCTTTCCCGAGCCCGAGCTGCCGACCACGGCGATGCGCTCGCCCGCATCGATGCGCAGGTTGACGCCATCGAGCACCGTCAAGGGCTGGTCGCCCTGACGAAATGTCTTGCTCAGCCCCTGAGCCTCCAGAACGACTGATTCATTCATAGCGCAAGGCCTCCGCCGGTGCGGTCGCCGCGGCGCGGCGCGCAGGGTACACCGTTGCGACCGCAGCCATGACGAAGGCCACCAGACCGACGGTCGTGACGTCCGCAAGCTCGACTTTCGACGGCAGATCGCTGATCAAGTACACATCCGGTGCCAGGAACTTGATGCCGAACAAGGATTCGATCCAACCGACGACGGGCCCGACGTTGGCTGCCAGCAGACTGCCGCCGACGATGCCCAGCAAGGTGCCCAGCAAGCCGATCGTCAGGCCCTGAACCATGAAGACGACCATGATGCCGCCCGGCGTCATGCCGAGGGTGCGCAAAATGGCGATATCCGACTGTTTGTCCGTCACCACCATGACCAGCGTCGACACCAGATTGAAGGCCGCTACCGCGACGATCAGCGTCAGGATCACGAACATCGCGGTCTTTTCGATTTGAACCGCCCTGAAGAAATTGGCGTGCTCCTCGGTCCAGTCGCGCACCCAGAAGCCCTCACGCCCCAGTTCGACGGCGATTCCATCGGCGATGCGCGGGGCCGCGAACAGCTCCTCCACGCGCAAATGCATGCCCTGCGCCGAACCCTCAGGTTGGCGGTACAGAACACGTATGTCATCCAGGTTGGCCAGCGCAACACCGCTGTCGTAGCGGTACTCATCGGCATGAAACAAGCCGCTGACCTTGAAGCGCTTGAGTCGCGGCACCAGCCCTGTGGGAGTGGAATTGGCCTGTGGCGTAATGACCGTCACCGAGTCGCCGACCCCGACGCCCAGCTTGTCGGCCAACACCGAGCCCAGCACGATGTTGAACGACCCGGGCTGAAGGTCATCGAGTGTCGCCGGCGCTCTGACCATCCCGGCGATGGCCGAGACGTCACGCTCCAACACTGGATCGACGCCTTGAAGCAGCGCACCGCTGACCAGTCGTCCCTGGCTGAGCATGGCCTCGCCCTGCGTGAACGGCGCCGCGGCAACGACACCGTCCATGGCCTCCAAGCGCTCGACCTGTTCCTGCCAATCCATCACCGGCTCGCCGAATCGGCTTACCGTCACATGCGCGGTGAGACTGAGGATACGGCTGCGCAACTCCTCCTGGAAGCCGTTCATCACCGACAGAACCGTTATCAACGCGGTAATGCCCAGTGTCATACCGAGGATCGACACCACGGAGATAAAGGAGATGAAGTGGTTCTTTCGCTTGGCCCGCGTGTAACGCAAGCCAATGGCGACGGCGATCGGCTGAAACATTGGAGGGGGTAGTCGCAGCGGGCGGGAGGCCGGATTATAGCGGGTTTGCCCGGCTTGGCGACCAGACAAACCCACGAGGCCTATTGCCGACGATCAGTGTACGTCACACCGTCGCCGGCGCGGCTTGGAAGACGCGCTTCAGCCCTCACCCACAATCAGTTGGCTGCGAATTCGCTCCAACGTACTGGGGCCGATACCGTCGACTTCGAGCAGTTGCTCCACACTGGAGAACGGACCATTCGTCTCGCGATACGCAACGATGGCCTGCGCTTTGGTGGGACCAATGCCCTCCAGCTGGGCATCCAGCTCTTCGACAGTGGCGGTGTTGAGGTCGAGAGGCGCGGCCCAAACCGGGCCAGTGAGGGCAAAAACGACAATCAGCGCCGACAGGGCGCGGAACAATACGGCGGACATTGTTACTCTCCTTGAGCATTCCATTCTTACGAACAACATTCCATTCACCGGCAACTCCTGTGCCGGGTACTGGCGTACGGCGCATTTTGCGCCGCAGGGCAACGTTAATGCGAAACGGTTACGTATGGCAATCCAGTTCGACAAGAATATCCCGCAAGGCTCCCGCCGGGTCGGGTGCGGCGTTCACCGGCCGCCCGATGACCAGGTAGGTGCTCCCCGCGGCCAGTGCCTGCGATGGGCTCAGCACCCGCCGCTGATCGTCGGGTGCTGAGCCCAACGGGCGGATGCCCGGTGTCACCAGCGCGAATGCCTGGCCGTGAGCAGCCTTCAGGCGTGGGGCCTCGGCCGCCGAGCACACGACCCCATCGAGGCCGCAGTCGGCTGCCAGCGCGGCGAGACGATCCACTTGCGTATCGACGGAGTCGGAGATACCGAGTTCGTGCAACTCCGGGGCCGTCAGGCTGGTCAGCACGGTGACGGCGATCAGCAGCGGGCCGCCTTGGGGCAAGGCATCGCGGGCCGCCTCCAACATGCGACGACCGCCACCGGCATGGACATTCACCATCCAGACCCCAAGCGTGGCCGCCGTGCGCAGCGCGGCTGCGACCGTGTTGGGAATATCGTGGAACTTGAGATCGAGAAAGACCTGGAAACCCAGCGTCTGCAGCGCCTCGACCACCTGAGGGCCTGCGGCGGTGAAGAGCTCCTTACCCACCTTGACGCGGCAATGGCGGGGATCGAGTGCACGCGCAAGTGCAAGCGCGCTGGCGGCATCTGCGCGGTCCAGCGCCACGATGACGGGCGATTCGGTCGTAATGGTCAAGCCGAGCCTCTGCATGTCATGTCCGGTACCGGCGTGATGCTACCCCAGCTCTTGCACCCGGGGCAGCGCCAATGCATAGCCTTGCCGGCAAAGCCGCAGGTCTCGCAACGGTAGCGTGTGGTGTCGTCCAGCAGCATCTTGCTTGCACGTTGCAACGCCTCGGCATGGCGGCGCTCCAATGTGCCGTGATCGGCCAAGCGCAGCTCCACCAGGCGACTGAGGCCGCGAAACGTCGCGTGCTGCTCCAACTCCTGCTCGACGAAACTCAGCGCGGCGGCCCGCCCCATCTGCGCTTCCAGATAGTCGGCCAGCGCCTCGGTGAGCACACCGGTGTGATCGAGGCCCTGCACGCGGCGCAGGTAGGCGAGAAACTCAGGCATTCGTCCCAAGGCCTCGTAGCAGCTGGCCAAGGGGAAGATCACTTCGCTGAGATAGCGTCTATCCTGCTTGCCGACGCTCTGCAGCGCTTCAGCGGCGGTGGCGAACTCGTGCTGGTTCATGGCCAGGTAGCCACGCAACATGCTCGCTCTCACGCATTCGGGGTCCTTGGTCAGGGCCTGATCGATGAACACGCGCGCGGCTTCGGGCTTGCCCCCGCGCAATGCCTGCTCCGCCAGCTCGCAATTGAGGTGCGCGATCTCACGCCGGCAGGAGCGACCGCCCAGTTGTTCCAGACGCTCGAAGCACGCGATGGCCTGTTGCCAATCCTTTTCTTGCTGATAGACGCTGGAGAGGCGCTCCAGCGCCAGGGGTGCCTGACCGGGAATCTCCGCCAGTTCGCGGTACAGCACCTCGGCACGGTCGAACAGACCCGCGCGAAGATAATCCTCACCGAGCTCCTGCATGGCTTTGACCCGCTGCTCCGGCGTGAGATTGGAGCGGGCCATGAGATTGCGGTGGATATGGATCGCACGATCCACTTCACCACGACGACGAAAGAGGTTACCCAGGGTCAGATGGGTTTCCGCGGTATCGCGGTCCACTTCGACCATACGCACAAAGACCTCGATGGCCTTGTCTGGCTTGTCTTCCAGCAAGTAGGCGAGGCCCTGGAAGTAATCGATGCTCCGCGGGTCGCGCGCCGGCTTTCGATTGCGAGTGTCGCGTTTGGCGGCCCACCAGCCCGAGGCCGCCGCAACCGGCAGCAGCAGCCAGAGCAGTTCGATCATGTGGGCGCGACGGACTTCCGCTGGCGCTCCTGGAGCTCACGCAGGGACTGCTCACGATTGGCCACGGTCCGGCGCAAACGGGCATTGCGCCACTTGAGACGGGCGACACTGACCCATGCGACAAGGGCCGCCACCACGATACCGAGGCTGAATGCGGCCACCACCACGATTGACAGGGGGGTGACGGTCTTCCCGAACAAGTAGTTGACGGCGACCGGCTCGGAGTTGACGACCGCGAACTGTGTGCCGACCAGTACCACGAGAAACAGGACGAAGATGAGCAAACCGTAACGAAGCCAGGACATGTCTGGGCCTTATGGTTGTGCGGTAATCGAAGTGGTTTATCGCTGGACCGGCTCAGGCTACCGGCCACCCCGCCTGAGGATAATCCGACTCGCTGTCGGTCAAGGGTACCCCGCCATCGGGGGCGAGAAAAGCCCCCGATGGCAAGACACCTCAGCGTATGGTCAGGCCTTCGGCCCGGGCCTGATTGACCCGGTCGCGGAGTTCCTTGCCTGGCTTGAAGTGCGGGACATGCTTCCCGGTCAACGGCACCGAAGCACCGGTCTTGGGGTTGCGGCCCACACGGGGCGGGCGGAAATGCAGGGAGAACGAACCGAAACCTCGAATCTCGATACGTTCACCGGTTGCCAAGGCCTCACTCATGAGTTCAAGCAAGGCTTTGACGGCCTGCTCCACGTCCCGGTAAGGGAGGTGGCTTTGCTTCTGGGCAAGACTGTCGATGAGTTCCGATTTCGTCATGGCTTGATCCTGCTGCAGGGTCGCTCAGGAGGGTCAGGGAGCCGGGCGACGTGGTGTCGCGCCCGGCTCCGGGCCAAAACGATCAGTTGTCGGAGTCCTGCTGTTCCATCTGCTCCTTGAGGATATCCCCCAAGGTGGCGGTGCCGGTCGCGGACTTGCGGCTGTAGTCCTGAAGAACCTCGGCTTCCTCGGCGAATTCCTTCGCCTTGATGGACAGCACGATGGTGCGGTTCTTCTTGTCCACGTTGATGAACTTGGCCTCGATCTCCTCGCCTTCCTTGAGCACCGAGCGGGCGTCCTCCACCCGTTCGCGCGCCAACTCGGACGCACGCAGGGTACCTTCGACACCTTGGCCCAGGTCGATGATCGCGCCACGGGCATCCACCGAGGTGATGGTGCCGGTCACGATGCTGCCCTTGGGGTTGTCGGCGACGAAGTTGGAGAAGGGGTCCTTGTCCAACTGCTTGATGCCCAGCGAGATGCGCTCGCGCTCGGGATCGACCGCCAACACCACCGCCTCCAGATCCTGGCCCTTGCGGTACTCACGCACGGCCTCTTCACCGGGCATGTTCCAGGAGATGTCGGACAGGTGCACCAGACCGTCGATACCGCCGTCCAGGCCGATGAAGATACCGAAATCGGTGATCGACTTGATCTTGCCGGAGACGCGATCGTTCTTGTTGTGGGTCGCGGCGAAATCGTCCCACGGGTTGGGCTGGCACTGCTTCATGCCCAAGCTGATACGACGACGCTCTTCGTCGATGTCCAGCACCATGACTTCGACTTCGTCGCCCAGGGCGACCATCTTGTTGGGATTGACGTTCTTGTTGGTCCAGTCCATTTCGGACACGTGGACCAGACCCTCGACGCCCTCTTCCACTTCGACGAAGCAACCGTAGTCGGCGATGTTGGTGACCTTGCCGAACAGGCGGCTACTCACCGGGTAGCGGCGCGACAGGTCGACCCACGGATCGTCGCCAAGCTGCTTGAGGCCGAGGGAGACACGGTTGCGGTCGCGATCGAACTTGAGCACCTTGACGTCGATCTCGTCGCCGACGTTGACCACTTCGGAGGGGTGCTTGACCCGCTTCCATGCCATGTCGGTGATGTGCAACAGGCCGTCGATACCACCCAGGTCGAGGAAGGCGCCGTAGTCAGTGAGGTTCTTGACCACACCCTTGATGACCTGACCTTCCTGCAAGCTGTTCAGCAGGGCCTCGCGCTCGGCGCTGTACTCACGCTCCACGACGGCACGGCGGGACACCACCACGTTGTTGCGGCGACGATCCAGCTTGATGACCTTGAACTCGAGGTCCTTGCCTTCCAGGTAGGAGGCATCGCGCACAGGGCGGACGTCGACCAGGGAGCCGGGCAGGAACGCGCGGATCTCGCCGATATCGACGGTGAAGCCGCCTTTCACCTTGCCGCTGATCTGGCCGGTGACGACCTCGTCGCCTTCGAAGGCGGTTTCCAACTTGTTCCAGACGCGGGCACGCTTGGCCTTTTCCCGCGACAAACGGGTTTCACCGAATCCGTCCTCAAGGGCATCCAGGGCGACTTCGACTTCGTCACCCACTTGTACTTCCAGTACGCCGTCTTCGTCCTTGAACTGCTCCAGGGGGATGACCCCCTCGGACTTCAGTCCGGCATTGACAACCACCGCATCGTCACGGATGGCCACCACGATCCCGATGACGATGGACCCGGGCAGCATCTGGGTGTCGGCCAGACTCTGTTCAAACAGCTCGGCAAAACTTTCAGTCATAAGTTGGTTGCTCAAAAAATTAAACCGCGCGACCCAAGGGTCCGCGGGTTGATGAAACCCATGACGGGTCCGTGATGGCACTCGCCAACCGAATTATTGCGACGGGAATATCACCGGCATCGCGTGTTCCAGTCGCGCCAGGACTTCGTCCATCACCTGCGGCACACTGAGGTGAGTGGTGTCGATGACCTGAGCATCGTCCGCGGGACGTAGCGGGGCGACGGTTCGCGCCGCATCTCGCACGTCTCGTTCGAGGATGTCTGCGACAAGCGCCCGAAGACTAGCATCGATTCCTTGCTGCTTCAACTGCTTATACCGGCGGCGACCGCGCTCGTCTGCGGTTGCGGTCAGAAAGAACTTCATAGCGGCATCGGGAAAGACCACCGTGCCCATGTCGCGCCCATCGGCGACCAGCCCGGGCGCCATCCGGAAGGCACGCTGGCGCCCCAGCAGGGCCTCGCGCACGCGCCCCAGGACCGCGACCCGGGAGGCAGCGTTGCCCATGGTTTCGGTGCGAATGGCCATTGTAACATCGTCGCCATCGAGCAGGATACGCGTAAAGTCGGGCCCCTCTTCGCGGAACACCACCGGCAAGGTCGCGGCCACCTCGGCCACCGCCGGTTCGTCGTCGAGCCTGACCCCGGCATGTTGAGCGGACATGGCGGTCAGCCGGTACAGGGCTCCCGAGTCCAGCAGATGCCAGCCCAGCTTGCGCGCCAAAAGGCGCGCGAGCGTACCCTTTCCCACGCCACTGGGGCCGTCGATAGTAATGACCGGTATGCCGGTCATGCCGTCTCCCGGCTGTCGATATGCAGGCCGATACTTCGGGTCAAGGCTACAAATCCCGGGAACGAGGTGTCGACGTACTCCGCATCGCGCACGGTGATCGGCGCATCCGCCCGCAACGCTGCCATGGCGAAGCTCATCGCGATGCGATGGTCGTGATGGGTTTCAACGACCGCCTCGCCATGCATGCGCCCGCCGTCGATCACGATGCCGTCGGGTGTCGGTACGGCCGCGATGCCCAGTTGCACCAGACCGTCCGCCATGGCCTGAATGCGGTCGCTCTCCTTGGCCCGCAGTTCTTCGGCACCGGTAAGCACCGTTCTGCCTTGTGCGCAGGCTGCGGCGACGAACAGCGCAGGAAACTCATCGATCGCCAGCGGCACCAGCTCAGGCGGGATATCGATACCGTGCAGCGGCGCGTACCGGACGCGCAGATCCGCCACCGGCTCCCCGCCGGCTTCACGCCGATCGAGAATATCGATATCCGCCCCCATGCGGGTGAGGATATCGATGATGCCCGTCCGCGTGGGGTTGAGCCCGACGTGCTCCAGACGCAAATCGGACCCCGGGGCGATGCTCGCTCCCACAAGGAAAAATGCGGTCGAGGAAATATCGGCCGGCACGTCGATGTCACAAGCCCGCAGCCGACCACCGCCATTGACCGATACGCTGGCATCGACACGGTCGACTGCATAACCGAAACCCGCCAACATGCGCTCGGTATGATCGCGAGTCGGCGCCGGTTCGGTAACGCGGGTCCGCCCGTGGGCATACAAACCGGCCAGCAGCAGGCAGGACTTGACCTGGGCGCTGGCCATCGGCAGCCGGTAATCGAGCCCATTCAGCGGTCGACCACCCTCTATCAGCAAAGGCGCGGTACCCGCCTCTGTGGTATGGATCTTCGCGCCCATGGCCGTCAACGGGTCAGTGACCCGACGCATCGGGCGGCGGCTGAGGGAGGCGTCACCGGTGAGTTGCGAGTCGAACCGCTGGCCGGCGAGGATGCCGGCCAGCAGGCGCATCGAGGTACCTGAGTTGCCCATATAGAGTGCATCGGCCGGTGCTTGCAGCCCGTCGATACCGACACCGTGGACGATGACCCTGCCCCGCTCCGGACCCTCGATACGCACGCCCATGTCGCGAAACGCCTGGAGCGTCCGCAGGCAATCCTCGCCGTCGAGAAAACCGTCGATCCGCGTTACGCCATCGGCAAGCGCACCGAACATGATGGAGCGATGGGATACCGACTTGTCGCCGGGTACACGGACGGTGCCGGTCAGCGCGCCGCCGGGCTGGATGATGAATTCACGCGCCATGCTTAGGCTCAGTCCCGATACAGGTTGTCGCGCGCCTGTTTGGCGCGGCGGAAAATGTCCATGATGGTACTGCCATCGGCTTGCTCTATGGCCGTCGCGAGCCGGTCGAGATCGCTTTTGTACTGATCGATCATGCGATGAACGGCATCCCGGTTGGCCAGACAGATGTCGTGCCACATGGTCGGGTCGCTGGAGGCAATGCGGGTGAAATCGCGAAAGCCACCCGCGGCGTAGCGGAAAATCTCCGCGCGATCGTCCAGACGGGCCAGTGTGTCGACCAGGCTGTAGGCCAGCACATGCGGCAGGTGGCTGGTGGCCGCGAGCACCTCGTCATGATGGTGCACGCCCATATCGACCACGTCAGCCCCCGTGGCGGCCCACATGGCACGCACCCGCTCGTGCGCATCGCTTTCGGTCTCCGCCAGCGGCGTGAGGATGACCTTGCGGCCGACGAAAAGCTCTGGAAACGAGGCCTCCACACCGCTGCGCTCAGTGCCGGCGATCGGGTGGCCGGGGACGAACCGCGGCGGCACATGCCCGAACACCCGCTGCACATCATCCACCACCGATGCCTTGGAGCTACCCACGTCGGTCAGCACCGCATCCGCGGCCAGATGGTCGGCGATGGCGGCAAACACCTTGGCCATTGCCCCCAAGGGCACGGCCACGACGACCATGTCGCAGTCGGCCACCGCCGCCGGCAGGTTGGTGTCGATGTGATCGACCACGCCGAGCTCGAGTGCCCGCTCCAGCGGCTCGCGCCGCCGTCCGGCACCGACGACGGTTTCCACCGCGCCGGTTTGCCGCAACACCCGCGCCAGGGAGCCGCCGATCAACCCGACCCCTATGATGCAGAGGCGACGGATCAGCGGTGCGGAACTCACGCGGCCGCCCCGCGCAAGACCGTGGCCAGCGCATCCAGAAAGCGGGCGTTCTCAGACTCGGTGCCCACCGTCACGCGCAGGTAGTCGGGCAGACCGTAGTTGTCGACCGGCCTGACGATGACCCCTTGTCGCAGCAGGCTCTCGAACAACGGGCGGCCCGGCTGGCCCATGTTCACGCACAGAAAATTAGCTGCACTGGGAAGCACGGGAAGCCCCAAGGCACCCAAGCCTTCGTGCAACTGCCGCAAACCGGCAAGATTCACCTCACGGCTGCGTGCGATGAACTCACCATCATCCAGGGCAGCGGCCGCGCCGACCAGGGCCAGCGAGTTGACATTGAACGGCTGCCGGACGCGGTTGAGCAAGTCCGCGACCAGTGGATGGGAGACGCTGTAGCCGACCCGCAGACCGGCCAATCCGTAAGCCTTGGAGAAGGTCCGCGACACCAGCAGGTTGGGGAATTCCGACACCCAGGCCATCGCGCTCTGGTAGTCGTCGGCGACGGCATACTCCACATAGGCCTCGTCGACCACCACGATCACATGGCCAGGCATGGCCCGGAGGAAAGCCCGCAAATCCGCCGCCGGCAACCAGGTGCCGGTCGGGTTGTTGGGGTTGGCGACGAAGACCACGCGGGTTCGCTCACCGACCGCATCGGCCATGGCGCCGAGGTCATGCCCGAACGGCATGGGGTGATCGGCCGGATTGGCCGCCGCGACTCGCGATGTCGCCCCCACGGCCTGGGTCGCCAATGGGTACACGGCAAACGCATGCTGCGAGAACACCGCCTCGTGCTCGGGCGTGAGGAAGGTGCGGGCGACCAGTTCGAGAATGTCGTTGGAGCCGTTGCCCAGCGTGATCGTTGCGGGATCCACCTGATGCAGGCGTGCGATCTGGTGCTTCAGCTCGAAGCCATTGCCATCCGGGTAACGGGCAAGCCCCGCCACGGCGCCGGATACGGCGTGCATGGCGCGCGGGCTGGGCCCCAGCGGATTCTCATTGGAGGCCAGCTTGACGATATGCGAGAGCCCGAGCTCGCGCTTGAGCGTCGCCTCGGGTTTGCCCGGTTCATAGGGTCGCAGGCTGCGCACGCCGGGTGCGGCCAGTTCGGTCACGTCACAAGCGTTCATAGTCGTCTCTGGTTACGGCGAGTTTTAAGTTTTAAGTTTTAAGTTTTAAGCGCATGCACAGCCGAGCCTGCACATGCTCGCCGCCCCCCTTAAAACGTAAAACTTAAAACTTAAAACTTAAACACTCACAGTGCACCGACCGGGTACGATCC
>CBFGWV010000004.1:0-62775 GCA_965652545.1 uncultured Candidatus Competibacteraceae bacterium
CCAGGGGGCGACGCTCCAGCATCAGGGCGGCGTCGAACAAGCGTTCATCACCCTGGCGGTTTTCGATATGGATGCGCAGGCGCTCGCTCGGCTCGCTGACCCGCCAGTGATAATCCATATCCAGCCCCATAAAAGGGGATACATGGAAGGCCTTGGGGTGGCTGTGGTGGCCACCCGACCCGCTGGCGCCCGGTATGAGGTAACAATGCCGCTCCCCCCAGGGGGTGTTGTTCACCTCGGCCAGGATGTAGCGCAGTTGCTCCTGCTTATCGAAGCAGAAGAAAAAACTCACCGGGTTAAAGCCGTAGCCAAAGTAGCGCAGGTTGGTCAGGAGGCGCACGGGGCCGTCGACAGGCTCCCCGCCCAGCTCGACGACCTTGGCCTGCACGGCGTCTTTCAGTGGTTCCTGGGGCTCGCCTAGATGATCGCGCCGATCGAAGCGCACAAGGGCCGGCCGGCGGCTGGAGCACAGGGGCAAGGCGTCTAGCACCTGGGGCAACTCGTCCAGGTCCAGATAGAACTGGAACAGCCTGTAACGGAAGCTGTGCCCCCGGGGCCGGTAACGGGTATGCCTAACCTGCCCGACGTAGAGCCGGCTGTGCATCGGCAGCCTCCTGAAGTTGGTGCACCACTTTCAGCGCGCTGACCACGCCGTCCTCATGAAAGCCGTTTCCCCAGTAGGCGCCGCAGTAATACGTGCGGTCCACACCATTGATCTGCCCATGGCGGGTCTGGGCCTCCACGGAGGCAGCGGTGTACATGGGGTGCTCGTATTCCAGGCGCTTGATGATCTTGCGCGGGTCGATGGCATCGGTGTCGTTCAGGGTCACCAGAAAGCGCACCGGGGCATCCAGGCCCTGCAGGCGGTTCATGTCGTAGGTAAGGGCGACGCGCTGCTCGCCGGGCTTGAGGTGGTAGTTCCATGAGGCCCAGGCCAGCGGGCGCCGGGGCAGCACGGTGGTGTCGGTGTGAAGCACCGCCTCGTTTCGTTGGTAGCGCAACTGACCGAGAATCGCGCGCTCGTTGGGGCTGGGGTCGGTCAGCAGCGTCAGGGCCTGGTCGCTGTGGGTGGCGAAGACCACGGCGTCGTAGCGCTCACGGCCGTGTGCGGCACTGACCACCTCCACGCTCTCTGGCAGGCGGCGCACGGCGGTGACCGGCGTGCGCAGCCGTATGCTATTCGCATAGGGGGCGGACAGCGGTTTGAGGTACATGCGGGAGCCGCCTTTGATCACGTACCAGGGTGGCCGGTTGGCGACCTCCAACAACCCATGGTTGACGAAAAAGCGGATGAAAAACGCCGCCGGGACGTCCTGCATCTGCTGTGGGTCCGTGGACCAGATGGCCGCGCCCATGGGCAGGATGTACTGGGTGGTAAACGCCCTGGAGTAGCGGTGGGCGGTGAGGTACTCGCCCAAGGACATCTGCGCGGCACCGCGGTCCAGGTCGCGGGGGGCCTCACGATTGAAGCGCAGAATTTCCCGCACCATGCGGTAAAACGACGGGCGCAGGAGGTTGCGCCGTTGGGCAAACAAGGTGTTCAGCGTGTGCCCGTTGTACTCAAGACCCGTGCGTTCGCATTTGACGCTAAAGCTCATCTCCGTGGGTTGGTAATCCACGCCCAGTGTCTTCATCAGCGCGATAAAGTTGGGATAGGTGCGCGAGTTGAAGACGATGAATCCACTGTCCACCGCGTAATGCCTGCCCGCCCACTCCAAGTCATGGGTGTGGGTATGCCCGCCCAGGTGCGACCCCGCCTCGAAGACGGTCACAGCATGCCCGGCCTGCGCCAGATGGTGGGCGGCCACATTCCCGGAAATTCCCGCTCCGATCACAGCGACTTTCATGGCGCCGCCCCCCAGCGCTGCGGTGTTTTTACGAGCTTCGATGTGTCGTACCCCAAACTGGCCACCACCTGCACCAGGGTGTTGTACGTGTCCTCGGGCAAGGTGGGCTCCCGCGCCATGATCCACACATAGTCGCGTTGGCGCCGGCCGATGATGGTGGTGTGGTATTGATCGTCCAGGTACACGATGCGGTAGTCCGCCTTGATCGGCCAGATGAACTGCATGCCCCACTGGGCGGGGTTGCTGTCGCTGACATAGCCCACCGGAGTCATGGTGTTCAGCGGGCCATCGAAGGCGCCCTCTCGGTAGGTGAAAGTGGTCTGGATTTTTTGCGGGCCAACGCGCTCGTAACGCTCGACGGCGTTGTAACTGTCCTTTTCGAACAAGGTGGGGATGCTGGCGATGACGTACCAGTCTCCCATGAACCGGTTCAGGTCAACGTGATCGACGGTGGGCATGGGCGGCCGGCTGGCGCAGCCGGCCAGTACCAGCGTAGCCAGTAGCCAATAGAGGCGTTTGAGCGGTGTCACGATGGCGACTCCGTGCGCAGCACGTAGCGCAATACACGATCACCGTCCACGGTGGTCTGCAGCGCTTGCCAGTGGTTGTTCGGGCCGTACCACAGCTGGATGGTGATGCCACCCTCGACGCTCAGCCGGTAGTGTTGGGTGCCGTAAGTTTGGCCGTTGAACTGCAGGCCGCTGTTGGTGAGGCGGGTGAGGTCGGCGGACTCGTAGCGGCCGTTTTGCCCGTTCAGAAGCCGGTCACTGTCCAGCAGCGTCGGGTCCCAGTAGGCGAAGCTGCGTACACAGCCGGGCAGGATGGTTTCGGCCTCCGGCGTGGTGACCGTCAGCCCCCCGGCTTGTTGTGTTGCTCGGACAAACAGGGGCTCGCCGTCATCATCGGTGGTGGTGTCAAGTCGCCTCAGACAGTCACCATGCCACTCTTCCCGGGCTTGATGGCGGTACTGATAGGCGGTCAGGAACAAGACATCCACCTGCATCTGGGTGGTGATCTCCACCTGCCGCCGATCACCTTGCGTGTGCAGGGTGACCTGGTACTGGCCGATGGCCTCATCATCCAGGTACACATCAAACTGCTGCACCGACTCGGTGGCCGCGGCACTGGTGACGCTACCGAGCATGGCGGCTGTCAGTATCGCTTTCATGCGTTCCACCGTGGGGCGGTCCCTGCCTGAGTGGTCTTACGCGGCCGCCAGGGGAAGAACGCCGGCGTGGTGGCTTTGTACAGCTCGTACCCCGGGCGGCGTTCGTGGATGCCTTTCTCCAGCAAGCTGACACCAGAGACCCGCAGCAGCAGGATGGTCATGAGCAGTGGCGAAACCACTGTCCAGAACACGCCACCGGGCAGGCTGTAGAGGTAAAGGCCCCACCACAGGCAGGCTTCACCAAAGTAGTTGGGGTGCCGGCTGTAGCGCCACAGGCCGGTGTCCAGCACCTTGCCGCGATGACTTGGGTCGGCTCTGAACCGGGTCAGTTGCCAGTCCGCCACTGTCTCCCAACCCAAGCCGATGGCGAAAAGCAGCACACCGGGCAGGTGCAACAGGGAAAATGGCGCCGCGGTATATGCTGTGGCAGCCAGCGGTACCGAGATCAACCACGCAAGGGCAGCCTGCAGACCGAACACCGTCCACAAGCTCTGCACCGCAAACGCCGGGTTGCGTGCCCGAAAGGCGGCGTAACGGCGGTCCTCAGGCTTGCCCGCGTTGCGCAGGGCCAGGTGCAGTGACAGCCGCAGGCCCCACAGGACGACCATGAGCAGCAGCACCAACACCGTGAGCCCGATCACCGGGGCGAGCACGGTGTACACCAGCATCGCCACGACAAAAAACAGTGACCAGACGCTATCGACGATATTCACGTTGCCGCGTGCGTAAGCGTAGGTCCAGGCGGCAATGGCCATAACCAGCAACAGCGGCCAACTGGCCAACCACAGTATGATCATGTCGGCTTCTCCATGGGGTGGTTGGCTGCGTCGGCGGTAAACCCATCGTTCAGGCGGGCCAGACACACCAGCACAACGAACAACACGGCCCAGCCGGCGGACAGCACGGCGTAAGCGGCCACCGGATTCGGGAAGGTCACGGCCTCCAGGCGCGCCCCGGCGGCAAATGCCAGTGGGCCACCGGTGGCACCGAAGAGCAGGCACAGCGGTAGGTTGCCGTGCAGCCAGCGCAGCGAAACGTTCAGCGTGGTGGCCAGCAAGGCCCACATGCTCAGAATCCACACCGGTGCCAGTTGGCTGAGTGGTTGCCCGTGGGGATACACCAACAAGCCGCTGGCGGTGAGCAGGTTTTCCCAGACGAGGCCAATGAGCAGTGCCAGACCAATCAGCCGCCACTCGGCCACGGCGGCAGGGCTTGTCGACACGTGGATCAGCACCACGGTGGCCACCACGGCCGGTGCCAGCCAGTGCCAGTGTGTGGCCCCCAGCAGCACACAAGCCAGCCACCCGAGCTGAAACAGTACGAAGTTAAGGATCTTGGCTGGCATGGTGGCACTACTTGCCGAACAAGTAGTGGCCGATAAACCACTCCTGCCCGTCATTGAAGTTAAACAACTCGGCACAGGCCATGAAGAAGAGACGCCAGCGTTGCCACCACAGATCGGAGAAGTCCTGTCCATACGTGGTGTCGAACAACGGCTTTAACTTGGCACGCCGTTGATCCATGTTGCGCAGCCAGGCTTCGCAGGTTTTGGCGTAGTGTCGCCCGGACCAGAACCAGCGCTGCTTGAGCGCAAGCTCACCGGCACAGCGCAGTGGCAGGTCGGCGCTGGGCATCATGCCGCCGGAGAAGAAGTAACGGCTCATCCAGTCGCTGGGCCCTTGGTCCTCAAACAGATAAGGCGTGCTGCGGTGGACGAAAACGTGCATGAAAAAGCGCCCCTCCGGCGCCAGCCAGCCGTGGACGCGCTGGAATAAACGCTCCCAGTTGCGCATGTGCTCGAACATTTCCACCGACACGATGCGATCAAACACACCATCGGCCTGAAAGTCGTTCATGTCCGCTGTGATGACATGCAGATTGTTCAACTGCCGTGCGGCGGCCTGCTCAAGAATGAATGCCCGCTGGGAATGGGAGTTGGAAATGGCGGTGACATCACTGTTGGGATAGTTGGCGGCCATGTACAGGGAGAGTGAACCCCAGCCGCAGCCCAGCTCCAGTATCCGCTGCCGGTTGGCCAGCCCGGCCCGCTCGCAGGTGACCCGAAGTGCCGCAAGCTCAGCCTCTTGCAGGTTTTCCACGCCCGCAGGCCAGTAGGCGCAGCTGTATTTGCGGTGTTGGCCCAGGATGCGCTGGAAAAAGGCAGCCGGTAACTCGTAGTGCTGCTGGTTGGCTTTCTCCGGTACCACAGCGATGGCCTCAGCCCGCATGGCTTCCAGGAACGCCTGCTCCGTCAGAGCAATGTACTCGACATCGTTTACACCGATCTCGTTTAAGCGTTGCTTCAACAGGCGCCGGATACCCAGCCGTAATACCGCATCAGGGAGCAGGCCTTTTTCGTAAAACGCCTGGGATGCTTGCTGGCTCATGCTGGATACCCCAACCACTTTGATAGGGGTGAGACTAGGGCAGGCGGCGTCAAGCAAAGCTCAACGAAATGCAAAAATTTCGTTAACGCCATGACCCTCAGCGGGACAATCATGCAACTGTATGGTTGCGTTTTTGCCGAAGAACGTCACAATGCACTCTTCATGCAACCAGGAGATTGCACATGACCGCCTCCACCGAGACTGACCGCATCGAGCGGAGCATCGTCATCAATGCCCCACGTGCTCGCGTGTGGCGTGCCTTGACCAATGCCGAGGAGTTCGGCAGTTGGTTCGGCGTCGACCTCAAGGGCAAGACCTTCGCACCGGAGCAGCGTGTGCAAGGCCCGATCACCATCGAGGGCTATGAGCACATCGTGTTCGACGTCATCGTCGAGCGCGTCGAGCCCGAGCGGCTGTTTTCGTACCGCTGGCATCCCTTCCCCATCGACCCGAACATCGACTATGAGAAAGAACAGCGCACGGTGGTGACGTTCACCTTGGACGACGCCGGCGACGGCACGCTGCTCACCGTCGTCGAATCCGGCTTTGACAAGGTGCCGCCCGAGCGCCGCTTCGAGGCCTTCCGCATGAACAGCCTCGGTTGGGAAGGCCAGATGGACAATATCCAACGCCATGCCACCGCGCGCTGACCCACTGTTTCCGGGGCCGGAGCTCGCCGCGGTATTCTTCGCCCTGGGCGACAAGACCCGCCTGCGCCTCATCGCCGTGCTGTGCGCAGGCGGCGCATTCTCCATCGCGCAACTGACAGCCAACACGCAGATCACACGCCAGGCCGTGACCAAGCACCTTCAAGTGCTGGCCGACGCGGGCCTCGTAAAGGACGTGAAAGTCGGCCGCGAACGGCTGTGGCAATTCGACCCGGTGCAAGTGGAAGCGGCCCGCCGCTCACTGGAGGTCATCGGGCGGCAATGGGAGCACGCGCTGGGCAAGTTGAAGGCGGCTGTGGAAGACTAGGGGACTACCAGAGGCGCTGGGCGCACGAAGAAACCCGCTTCGTGCCACTGACGCGGAGCATCAGGACGAAACGGGGTTAATTTTCTTAAGAAACAATGAATTGGTGGCTATGGGTGGACTCGAACCACCGACCCCAGCATTATGAGTGCTGTGCTCTAACCGGCTGAGCTACATAGCCGAAACTGTGGTCGCATAGGCGACGCGAGGCGGCGAATGATGCCGCTGAAGCGTGCGCCTGTCAACTGCCGGTTGGTGGAGAAAGGCCCGGAGGCCCGCATGCCTTTTCAGGAAACCATTCAGCAACACGGCACGGTACAGCCCGGCGGGCCGCACACGGAACTGGCCCGCGTCATCGGGCGATGGACCAAAGGGACCGAAGGCTGCGCCACGTCTATTCCAGGCCTTGCGTTCTTCCGTCGCGAGGCGCCGACCACACCGACCGTCTGCCTGGTGGAAGCCAGCGTCGTCCTGGTCGTCCAGGGTGCGAAGCAGATGCTGTTCGGTGGCGAGGCGTATCCGTACAACCCGAATCAGTTTCTTATCACCTCCCTGGATCTTCCGGCTGTGTCGCAGGTCATCGATGCCCGGCCGGAAAGGCCATGCCTGGGCTTGCTGTTGAGGCTCGATCTGCGAATCCTGGCCGAACTCATTGCCCAGGGCGGGCTGCCGACGCCGGACGAGCGACCTGGCGACAGGGGTGTGGGGCTGGGCGCCATCACCCCATCCATGCTCGCGCCGTTCGCGCGCCTGGTGGATCTGCTCGACGAACCCGACGCCATCGCCGTGCTCGCACCCTTGATTCAGCGTGAAATCCACTACCGTCTGTTGTTGAGCGACCAGGCACCGCGCTTGTGGCAGATCGCCTCCGTGGGCAGCCAGAGTCATCGGATCGCCCGGGCGATCGACTGGCTGAAGGTGAACTATGCCTTGCCGCTGCGTATCGACGAACTCGCCGCCCGTGTACAGATGAGCACCTCCAGCCTTCATCACCATTTTCGCCAGCTCACGGCCATGAGCCCCTTGCAGTACCAGAAATGGCTCCGGCTGAACGAGGCAAGACGGTTGATGTTGAGTGAGGCGCTGGACGCGGCCAGCGCAGCGTTCCAGGTGGGTTACGAAAGCCCTTCGCAATTCAGTCGCGAGTACAGCCGTCTCTTTGGCGCCCCACCCCGACGCGACATCGTGACATTGCGCCATGGAGCCGGTGACGGGAGCGACCCGCGGGACGCCGCCTCGGTCTGAGCCGGTCTTCGGAGAATCAGGCAAGGAATCGGCAGGATCGGACTATCGGGTCGGGGACGGCGGCCAGGAGAATGCAAGCCGGCTTTCTTCTGCCTCCCCCGGAGGGACCCGAATGATCACGCTGACTATCAACGGCAATGCCACTGACGTCGATGCCGCCTCTGATACGCCGCTGCTGTGGGTGCTACGCGACACGCTGCAGTTGACCGGCACGAAATACGGCTGCGGCATGGGCCTGTGCGGTGCCTGCACGGTGCACCTGGACGGCCAGCCGGTACGCTCCTGCAGCACCCCGATATCCGCGGCGGCGGACAAGGACGTGGTCACGATCGAAGGCATGGACAGCGCACCCGTCGGTCAAGCGGTGCAGGCGGCCTGGACGCGCCTGGACGTCGTCCAGTGCGGGTACTGCCAGTCCGGCCAGATCATGAGCGCCACCGCACTGCTGCAGACGAACCGTAAACCCTCCGACGCCGATATCGATACCGCCATGGCGGGCAACCTTTGCCGTTGCGCGACGTATATCCGCATCCGTGCCGCTATCCACGAAGCGGCGAAGGCTTTGGGATGAAGGGGACGACCGTCATGACGAGCACGCCTCATATCGAAAACGAAAGCCGACGCCGCTTCCTCAAAGGTGCGGCCGGGCTGACTCTGGCCGTTTACTTTCCGGGCGTGACGATCGCCGCGGGATCGGATGCAGCAGCGGATGCACCAACACCCGCTTCGCAAGCCTTTGAACCGAATGCTTTTGTGCGCATCGGCACCGACGACCTCGTGACCGTCATTTCCAAGCATCTGGAAATGGGCCAGGGCACCTATACCGGCCTGGCCACCATCGTCGCCGAAGAGCTCGATGCCGCTTGGTCGCAGGTGCGCGTAGAAGGGGCGCCTGCCGACGGCAAGCGCTACGGCAATACCCAATGGGGCCCCGTACAGGGCACCGGTGGCAGCACTGCGATTGCCAACTCCTGGGCGCAGTTGCGCCAGGCCGGGGCGACGGCGCGGGCCATGCTCGTCGCCGCGGCCGCCCAACAGTGGCAGGTGCCGGCGGAGGAGATCACCGTCAGCAACGGGGTGGTTGCCCATGCACCCAGCGGGCGGGACGCAGGTTTTGGCCAGCTTGCGGAGGCGGCCGCGCAACTGCCCGTGCCGAGCGAGGTGACGCTCAAAGACCCTAAAGACTTCAGCCTCATCGGCCATCATGTGCCGCGCAAGGACAGTGCAGACAAGATCAACGGCAAGGCACGCTTCACGCAGGACATACACCTGCCGGACATGCTGACCGCCGTGGTCGCGCATCCCCCGCGCTTCGGTGCCAAGCTTGGAACCTTCGATGCCACCGCCGCATTGGCCATCGATGGCGTGGTCGATGTCGTCGAGATCCCGACCGGGGTGGCCGTACTGGCCAAGGACACCTGGAGCGCGAAAAAGGGCCGTGACGCCCTGCAGGTCGAGTGGGACGAAGCGGCGGCGTTCACGCTTGGCAGTGAGGAGATTTTTGCCCGCTTTCACGAACTGGCCAAACAACCCGGCGTCATCGCTCGCAAAGACGGCGACACGGACGCTGCCTTCACCCAGCCTGCGCGTGTGCTGCGCGCTGCTTACGACTTCCCTTACCTTGCGCACGCAGCGATGGAGCCGATGAACTGCGTCGTGCGACTGGGTGAGAACGCGTGCGAAATCTGGAATGGAGAGCAGTTCCAGACACCCGATCAGCAGGCGGTAGCGATGCTGCTCGGGCTGGAGGCCGAACAGGTCAAGATCAACATGCTCTACGCCGGCGGCAGCTTTGGTCGCCGCGCGAGCAAGGATTCGGACTATGTGCTGGAGGCGGTGAACATCGCCAAGGCGATCGGCGGACGCGCGCCGGTCAAGCTGGTGTGGCTGCGCGAGGACGACATGAAAGCCGGGTATTACCGGCCAGCCTTTCACCACGCGCTCGAAGCGGCACTGGACGGGCAAGGGCGTGTCGTCGGCTGGCGGCATCGCCTGGTCGGGCAATCCATTCTCAGCGGCACGCCGTTTGCGGCCATGATTAACGACGGCATCGACCCGGTATCGGTGGAGGGCGCCGTCAACCTGCCCTACGAGATCCCCGCGCTGGATGTCGATCTGCACACGCCGGAGGACATCCCTGTACCTGCCCTTTGGTGGCGCTCCGTGGGCTCGACCCATACGGCCTACTCCACCGAAACCTTCATCGACGAGCTGGCCGAGGCGGCGGGACAGGACCCGGTCGCCTTCCGGCTGTCGTTGCTCCAGGGGCATCCGCGTCACGCGGGCGTGCTGCGGCTCGCCGCCGAGAAGGCGGGCTGGGATCAACCACTGGCGCAGGGCGCCGACGGCGCCAAACGGGCGCGCGGCGTGGCCGTGCATGAATCCTTCGGCACCTGTGTGGCGCAAGTGGCGGAGGTAACGGTCCAGGCCGATGGCCGCCTCAGCGTCGATCGCATCGTCTGCGCGGTGAACTGCGGCATTGCCATCAACCCGGATGTCATTCGTGCGCAGGTCGAGGGCTCCGTGGGCTTTGCCCTGTCGGCCGCCTTGCACGGGGCCATCACGCTCAAGGACGGTGTCGTCGAGCAGTCCAACTTCCACAACTACGCGCCGATCCGCATCACCGAAATGCCAACGGTGGAGGTGCATATCGTGCCCTCAGCCGAACCGCCGACCGGTATCGGCGAGCCCGCCGTACCTCCGTTGGCACCGGCGGTCGCCAATGCGATTGCCACGGCGACCGGCAAGCGGGTGCGCGACTTGCCGATCCGCACCGAGGCACTGAGGGCCTGATGGACAGCGTCGACCAGCAGGTCCTGACGGCGGCACGCCGCTGGGCGGCCGAGGACCAGCGCTTCGCGCTAGTGACCGTGGCACGGACCTGGGGCTCGGCACCGCGCCCGCCCGGGTCCTGGCTGGTGCTGCGCGATGATGGCCGGGTGGAAGGGTCGGTCTCCGGCGGCTGCATTGAAGACGACCTCATCGCCCGCATGCGCGGGGGTCGCGTGGGCGGTGAGGTACCGTTCACGCTGACCTACGGCGTGACCAAAGAGGAGGCAGCGCGCTTTGGTCTGCCCTGCGGGGGCACCCTGGAGCTCGTGGTCGAGCCGGCGCCGGACGCGCGGCTGCTGGAGGATCTGGCGGAGCGGCTGGCCCAGCGCCGGTTGGCCTTGCGGCGAGTGGATCTCGCCACTGGCATCGCCTCGGTGGCCGACGCCCAGCGCGGCGATGTTCTGCACTGGGACGGCAAGCGCCTGACCACCGTGCACGGACCCCGGTGGCGCTTGTTCATTGTCGGCGCCGGCCAGATTTCGCGTTATCTTGCCTTGATGGCGCAAGCTCTGGATTACGAGGTCATCGTCTGCGACCCACGCGAGGAGTACGGCCCCGGCTGGGACGTGCCCGGCACACAACTCGTGTCCGCCATGCCCGACGATGCCCTGCTGGAGATGGCACCGGATGCCCGCTGCGCGGTGGTGGCACTGACTCACGACCCCAAGCTCGACGACATGGTGCTGCTGGAGGCACTCAGGTGCCCGGCCTTCTATGTGGGTGCCGTCGGCTCGCGCCTGAACAACGAGCGGCGGCGTGAGCGCCTGGCGCAGTATTTCGACTTCACACCCGAAGAATTGGCGCGCCTGCACGGACCTGTGGGCTTGCCCATCGGCAGCCATACCCCGCCAGAGATCGCGGTGGCCATCATCGCCGAGATGACGGCGGTGAAGAACGGCGCCGTCGTGCCTGAGTGGGCGGCGAACTCGACGACCACGTCCGACGCTGCTGCGTGCCCGGTGTCCTGATGGAGCAGGTCGCCCCTGTGAAGCCCATCGTCGGACTGCTGCTCGCGGCCGGCCGCAGCCGCCGCTTCGGCAGCGACAAACTGCTGCAGCCCATACCGGGGGGCGACCCCATGATCGTGGCCAGCGCGCGGCAGCTTGCGCTGGCCACCGATCGCTGCATCGCGCTCGTCCGCTCGAACCGACCGGAACTGCGCGCAACGCTGGAGCGGGTCGACGTCGAGATCGTCGAGGTGGCCAATGCCGATGCCGGCATGGGGACCACCCTGGCGGCGGGTGTTCAGGCGACGGCGCAAGCCGCCGGTTGGGTGATCGCACTCGCGGACATGCCCTCCCTGCGCTCGGATACCGTGCGCCAGATCGTTCGCGCGCTCCGGGGCGGCGCCTCAATCGCCGCCCCGTTCCACGGCGGTCGGCGCGGCCACCCCGTGGGTTTCGCCAAGGTCTGGCTCGATGCGCTCACCGCGCTCGACGGGGATACCGGCGCGCGCGACCTGCTCCAGGTTCATAGCGGATCCATCACGCGCATCAATGTGGACGATCCGGGCTGCCTGTTCGACGTCGACACGCCGGACGATCTGAAAGCGCTCGGGCGATCCAGGCTCCGCTAGCGACGAGGACTCCCCTCCCCCCTCGCGGGGGAGGGGCCGGGGGAGAGGGGGACAGCTTGGACTTGCGAAAGCCCATGTCGGTGGCTACCCCCCTCCCTCGCCCCGACCCCTCTCCCGCCAAGGAAGAGGGGCTTTGTGGCCGACCCGACCGGAATTCATAAAGAGCCAACTACTTTTGCAGCAAGTCCCGCAGAAACTCCGACTCCGGCTTCACCGCCGAGACATGCAGTTGATCGCGGGCACGAGTGCAAGCCACATACAGCAACTGGCGCTCGGTCTTATAGATTTCGGTCAGTTCGGCCTCGTCGGCGGCCTGCACGTCGGCCAGTCATTCCAGCGGCACGCCATAGTCCAGCAGTTGCGCGTCACCGTATTTCGCGAACAGTTTCGGCTTCTGCGGCTTGGCCGGCCTTCTGTCCTCGACATACTTCGGAACGAGCACATCCTCGACACGCTCGCGTATTTCAACGAGCTGCGCTGCACCAGAGGTCGGATACACTTCCAGCTTGCCCGCTCGGCCCACTAATAGGCCCGGTGATCGACGTAGCACAGCAGCAGGCTGCCGGCGGTCTTGTGGACGATCAGGCGGGCGAGGCTGGTGGTGAAAGTGTCAGCGATGCGAAGCTCCATGCGTTCAATCTCCGTTCACATCGACGATGTTGACTTGCCATTCCTTACACAGCTTTCGGAATGAACGGCTGCTGTCGAATGCCTGTTGCAGATCGAAATGTGCCGTAAAAGCGGGTTGATCCAGCACTTCGCTATAGGTGCCGCCTTCCATATTCCGACGTAACCAGCCTTTCGCGTCTCGCGGCGTCTCTGGATCGAAGGAGGCATCGTCCGGACAACGAAATCCCCGGCGCCCGTCAAGTGACCGGGCTGCCGCAATAAACCAGGCTTCGTATTCGCGCTTGGCCAACACCACCGACAAGCGCCGGTTCGGCACATGTTGCTTCGCACGCTGATAGACCTCGGCCGCCAAGGCGGCCGGACAGTCGTCATCGGCGTCCAACACCACCAGAATCCATCCTTGCTCGCCGCACTTGGCTGCCGCCAGCAACAATTGCTTGCGGAATTCGTCTTCGCGATTGAGAAAACGATCCCGACGCACGCGAATGGGCGGCAGCGCTTGCGCGTAGCCATGCCCGGGGCGCCACTCGTTCAGGCGACGCAGCAGCACCGGCAAGGCGGCCACCTCGCCATCGCCTTCTACAATGCTGGCTATCGGAATCATACGGAATCCGTCTCGCTGAAAAGATCGCCAGAGGCGGCCTTGTCCTGCTGCTCTATGCTGGCGCGATCAGGTGCCAGTTGGTTCATGCGCAACAGCTCGCCAGCTGAGAACAGATGATCCCGCATAACTTGACGCGAGGCTTCATCCAGCGGTGCGATCTTGGTCTCACCCGCTTCGGACACCACGGCCAGCACGGCATCGGCATCGATACTGCGGTCGTCCAACAGGTCGGGACTATGACTGGTCACCAGAACTTGCGTGGTTTCGGAAGCGCGCACCAGTGCCTCACGCAGCGCGGCACTGGCTGCCGGATGCAGGGCAGTTTCAGGCTCCTCGATGCCGATCAAAGTCGGCGAATAATCCACGTTTCCCTGCAGCAACGCCGACAGGACACCCAGTGCGCGCAAGGTACCATCAGACATGTTCTGCGCAAGGAAGCGCCAGGGAGACTTGGAGCCCGCCGTGTCCTGGCGGAATTCCAGCGTCTCCATCGGTCCGATGGGTTTGCGCTTCACGCCATGCACCATTGGCGCTACGGAGTGCAGATACTCCCGGATCAGCGTCGTCTGGGCAGGCGCCACTTTTTCCAGGTGCCCGATCACGCTGGCGATGTTCTCTCCGGTCGGTCGTAGCAGTCGGCCATCTTGTGGCTTCTGCAATTCGCGCATCAGTTTTGGGTTGAGGTTATAGAAACCCATCGCCGTCAACGCATCGAATACGGGACGGAAAGCCGTCAGACCCGAGGCGGCCACCAAAGCCAACCTGTCCGCCGTGACCGACGGGAAAGTGGTTTCGCTGCTGTCGCGCAGCTTGCCTTTTTCGATGCGGAAGGATGGACCCCTGCCGATGCCAGCGACAACGCATTCTTCTTTCTGTACCTCGTAGCCGCCATTCTTCAGCGCCCCGATGACGAAGCCATAGTGCCCGGCTTGGTCGGTGGGCAAGACAAACTCGATCCGGATCGCGAAATGCGTGGGATGGCCGCCACTGCGTCGGCGCACCTCGTTGATGCCGCCGCGCTCGTTCAGGGCGCTATCCAGCGAATTGAACAGCGCGTCGCGTACGAAATGCAGCGCATCCATGAAATTACTCTTGCCCGCACCGTTGTGGCCGACCAGATAGGTCAGTGGGCGCAAGCGCACATCGCAGTAGCCGATGCTCTTGTAGTTGCGCAAGGCGACGCGGTTAACGAAAGGGGTCTGTGTCATGTTTTTCTCTCCACGTCAGACCTTGAACACCTTCATCAGCTCGTCCCCCAGGTTATTGATGACCTTCACCGCAAAACCGCCTGGTGCTGGGGTGGAACACGTCCACATCCGGCTCGCCGAAGATCATGAACAGATTACCCTTGCCGGTGTTCTTCAGGTCTTCGCCATGTGCAGGTCGGCGTTCATGCGTGCCTTGAGCATGTTGATGCGGCCCAGCTTGCTGAACTCGCTGGCCGGTGCATCGCAGTTGAAGGCGCAACAGCCTGCCAACAAGCCCTACGCATCATCAACAATGCGGCGTCGTGCCCCCCACCCAGATTTCTGAACCCTCCTGATGCCCGAAAAAAAAACCTCTAGACGTTGATTCACACGTTGAACCGGAAGTGCATCACATCGCCTTCCTTGACGATGTACTCCTTGCCTTCCAGCCGCCACTTGCCCGCCTCTTTGGCCCCCGCCTCGCCCTTGCAGGCGATGAAGTCGTCATAGGCGATGACCTCGGCGCGGATGAAGCCGCGTTCGAAATCGGTGTGGATGACGGCGGCAGCCTGCGGGGCGGTGGCGCCGACGCGCACGGTCCAGGCACGGACTTCCTTCACGCCGGCGGTGAAGTAGGTCTGCAGGTTCAGCAGCCGATAGCCGGCGCGGATGACGCGGTTGAGACCGGGCTCTTCAAGCCCGTAGTCGGCGAGAAACTCGGCCTGTTCCTCAGGCTCAAGCTGGGCCAGTTCTGACTCCAAGGCGGCGCAGACGGCAACCACTTCGGAGCCCTCCGCGGCGGCAAAGTCAGCGACCTTGTCCAGCAGCGGGTTGTTCTCGAAACCGCCCTCGGCAACATTGGCGATGTACAGCGTGGGCTTGCCGGTCAGCAGATGCAGATCGCGCAGATATTTGCGCTCCTCGTCATCCAGGCTCATCGAGCGCACGGCGGCGCCGCTGTCGAGATGGGCGACGACACGCTTGAACAGTTCGCGCTGGGCGACCACTTCTTTACCACCGGCCTTGGAGGCCTTCTCGGCGCGCTGCAAGGCCTTCTCGGCGGTGGCGAGGTCCGCTAGCCCCAGCTCGGTATTGATGACCTCGATGTCGCTCAGCGGGTCGACGCCACCGGCGACGTGAACGACGTCATCGTCCTCGAAGCAGCGCACCACATGGGCGATGGCGTCGGTTTCGCGGATATTGGCCAGGAACTTGTTGCCCAGGCCCTCGCCCTGCGCCGCGCCGGCCACAAGTCCGGCGATATCGACGAATTCCATGGTCGTGGCGATGGTCTTCTGCGGTTTGACGATCGCCGCCAACGCGTCCAGACGGGGGTCGGGGACGGCCACGATGCCCACGTTGGGATCGATGGTGCAGAAGGGGTAGTTCTCGGCCTGGATACCGGCTTTGGTCAAGGCGTTGAACAAGGTGGACTTGCCCACGTTGGGCAGGCCCACGATGCCGCATTTGAATCCCATGATCGTATCGTCCTCGAGCGCTTTATTCAGCGCGGTGCGTGCAGATGGCGCATCGCCGCTTCCAGATCGCCGGCGACCAACAGGGGGACAACCCGCTCGGCATCGTCAATGGCGGCCAGAATGGCCTCGCGTTCGGCAGCCGGCGGTTTACGCAGTACATAGTCCACCACTTGGCGGGCATCGCCAGGATGGCCGATTCCGATGCGCAGGCGCTGGAAGTCGCGCCCGCCCAGATGGGCGATGGTGTCTTTGACGCCGTTGTGTCCGCCCGGTCCACCGTCCCGCTTTAGCCGTGGCACACCGACCGGCAGGTCCAGCTCGTCATAGGCCACGAGCACGGCGCTGCGCGGCAGCTTGTAGAACCCGGCGAAGCGACCGATGGGGCCACCGCTGCGGTTCATGAAGGTCTGGGGTTTCATGACCCAGACCGGCTGGCCGTCGACGGTGATCCGACCGATTTCGGATTGATAGCGCGTGTCCATACGTAGCGGATCGCACGGATAGCGCGTCATCAGATTGTCCACAAACCAAAACCCGGCGTTGTGCCGGGTTTCGCGATACTCGGGGCCCGGGTTGCCCAGGCCCACGATCAAACGCACGGGAGTCGGTTCCGCAGCCATGGTTCGCCTGACAGCTCCTTACCGCGTCCCGCGAGGCGATCAGGCGGTCTCGCCTTCCTCGCCCTCTACTTCCTCACCGCCACCACCCCCACGGGCATGGTGAATGCTGACCACCGCAGTGTCGTGCTCCGCACCATGACCGAGGGCGACTAGCTCCACACCGGAGGGCAGCGTGAGCTCCGACAAATGGATGGACTGACCCATTTCCAGATTGGCGACGTCGACCTCGATGAACTCGGGCAACTGAGCCGGCAGACAGGCCACTTCGACGTCGATCATCAGATGGCTGATGATCCCGCCCTGCTGCTTGACGCCCTTGCTGGTCTCTTCGTTGATGAAGTGCAGCGGCACGTGGACCTTGATCTTCTCCGACGCGGACACGCGCTGGAAATCGACATGGCTGATCAACGGCTTGTACGGGTGGCGCTGCAGGTCGCGCAGAATGGCCTGCTCGACCTTGCCACCCACGTTGATGTTCAACACGTGGGAGTAGAACGCTTCGTTCTGCAGCTGCTTATTGATGTCGTTCTGTTCCAGAACGAGACCGACAGCCGGCTCGCTGCCACCGTAAAGGATGGCGGGCACCTTGCCCTGGCGACGCAGGCGGCGGCTCGCACCCTTCCCCACGTCTTTCCGGGCTTCGGCATTCACGTCGAAGGTGATGCTCATGTGTGTAACTCCAAGTTCAAGTGAGTCGACCGCGCTTCTGGCGCCGGGCCCGCGACCAGGCCCGTCGCCATCCATCCCCAGCCGGCGGTCGGTCGGCATCGGGAATGGGAGATAAGTCGCATCGTTACAGGAACAGCGAACTCACCGACTCTTCGGTGTGAATCCGCCACATGGTTTCGGCCACCAGGCCGGCCACGCTCAGTTGGCGGATGCGCTCGCAGCCTTTGGCCACCTCTTGCAAGGGGATGGTGTTGGTGACAACCAGTTCGTCCAACTGGGAGCCGTCGATATTCTTGATGGCCGCCCCGGAGAGCACCGCATGGGTGCAATAGGCACGCACCGACGAGGCGCCGTGTTCCTTCAGCGCGGCGGCGGCGTTGCACAAGGTGCCGGCAGTATCGACCATGTCGTCGACCAGGACGCAGTCGCGCCCGTCCACCTCGCCGATGATGTGCATCACCTGGGCCTGGTTGGGCGCCGGTCGCCGTTTGTCGATGATGGCCAGATCGGTATCGTCCAGGCGTTTGGCCAGGGCGCGTGCACGCACCACGCCGCCGACATCGGGCGACACCACGATCAACTCGGGCAGGCGCAGGCTGCGAATGTCCGTGAGCATGATGGGCGTGGCGTAGATGTTGTCCACGGGGATGTCGAAAAAGCCCTGGATCTGGTCGGCGTGCAGATCGAGCGTCAGCACGCGGTCCACACCCACGCTGGCGATCATGTTGGCGACGACCTTGGCGGAGATCGGCACGCGGGCCGAGCGCGGACGCCGATCCTGGCGCGAGTAGCCGAAGTATGGGATCACCGCGGTGATGCGCACGGCCGAGGAGCGGCGCAGAGCGTCGGCGATGACCAGCAACTCCATGAGGTTGTCATTGGTTGGATGACAGGTGGGCTGGACGATGAAGACGTCCTTGCCGCGGACGTTCTCCATGACCTCGACCATCACCTCGCCGTCGCTGAACCGGCCGACAACGGCCTTGCCCAGGGGCAATTGCAGATGGTTGACGATATCGCGGGAAAGTTCCGGGTTGGCGTTCCCGGCGAACACCATCATTCTGCCGTCAGACACTGAAGTCGCCCTCTGATGCAGCTCTGGTTCAGGGGTAAAAAATGGCTGGGCCGCCAGGATTCGAACCTGGGAATGGCGGGATCAAAACCCGCTGCCTTACCACTTGGCTACGGCCCAATCAATTAAAAAACGGCCGACGCACGCTTGGCGCGTCGAAGCAGGGGCGACTCGTCGATCCCTCGGGCCATGACTGCCGTCCATGACGTCGGCACCTGAGCCAGCACGGCCTGCGCCTGCTGCTTGCCGGCAAACGACGCGAACACGCAGCCACCTGTGCCAGTCAACTGCGCCGTACCGAAGCGATCAAGAAAAGCTGCCTTCTCCGCCACCTCGGGCCAGCGGCGATACACCACCGCCGCGCAGTCGTTCTCCCGCACCCCTGCGAGAAAGGCGCGTATTTTGAGGGGGGCACCATCGCGTGTCAATTCGGCGTCGCCGAAGACCTCGGCCGTACTCACTGCGGCGGTCGGGACGAGGACCACGTACCAAGCCGTCGGCAGGCGCAATGGCGTGAGTTGCTCACCCACCCCCTCCGCCCAGGCACTGCGACCATGGACGAAAACCGGCACGTCGGCGCCCAGGGTCAAGCCCAGTTCGGCAAGGGCCGATCTCGACCAGCCCAGACCCCATAACGCATTGAGCGCCACCAGGACCGTGGCGGCGTCACTGCTGCCACCGCCCAGGCCGCCACCGGCGGGCAGGCGCTTGTCCACGCCGATATCCGCACCGAGCCGGCAACCGCTGGCTTTCCGGAGCATGCGCGCGGCACGGACGATGAGATCCGCATCCTGAGACAACCCGGGCAGGCTCGGGGTTACGCGGCGGATGCGGCCGTCCTGGCGGACGCGGAACCACAGGCGGTCGCCCCAGTCGAGAAAGCGGAACACCGTCTGCAAGCGATGGTAGCCATCCGGGCGACGACCGACGATGCGCAGCAGCAGGTTGAGCTTGGCCGGCGCCGGCCAAGCGCTCAGGAGTCGATACGCCACGTCCCGACCGCCAGCTTGACGGTGACGGTATCGCGCACGGCATTGAGCCGCGACGGCAGATCGAGCCCGTCCACATCGGTGTAACCCAGATAACGCAGCGTCCAGCCCTGTTGTTCAAGCTCCAGGGCGCGGCCGGCGTCATCCAGTGTGAGCCGGTTCACTGACGCGTCGGTGGGCAGGCCCTTGACCCAGTCGATCAGCCCGGAAACCGGCAGGGCCACGCCCAAAGTCTGGGCAACCAGGGTTTCCGGATCGGCGGCGTACTGTTCGCCCTCTTCGCTGCGCAGTACGACACCCTCGATGGTGGAGATGACAGTGACACGGCCCTGACCCAGCGGACCGATGATGTCCAGCCGATAGGCGTCCGGCCCATCGTGGGTCCAGTTCAACGTACCGTGCCAGCCGTCCTCGCCATCGATGACAGAGACGCGACCGCGCAGCGACCAGGATTGCAATGCGGCAAGGCGCTCGGCGCGCTCCGGCGGCAACTGCTCGCCGCTGCGCCCCGCCGGCAGGCTGGCACAGGCGGCCAGGGTGAGTACCAATAGCGCACCAATGAGGCTGCGGACGCTCACAGGCCCAACCGTCCTTGAATCTCTTCCAGATGCTCATCGTCAGGGAGGCGGTCGAGGGCTTCATCGAATACGCTGCGCGCCCGCTCCTTGTCGCCTTGCTCCCACAGCACCTCGACCAGATGTGCGGCGATTTCACCGTCGCGAGCCTGCCGATACGCCTTGTCGAGGTACTCCAAGGCCATGTCCAGATCGCCCAGGCGGTAGTGCACCCAACCCATGCTGTCCAGGACGGCCGCGTCCTGTGGCAACAAGGCCAGCGCCCGCTCGATCAATGCCTTGGCCTCCATGAAGCGGGTGGTCCGGTCCGCCAGGGTGTAGCCCAGCGCGTTGAGCGCATGGGCATTCTCGGGATCTGCCTCGATGAGCTGGCGTAGATCGGTCTCCAGCAGTGTCAGTTGATCCACACGCTCGGCGGCCAGGGCGCGGCTGTAGCGCAGGTCCGTGTCTTCCGGGTACTGCTCCACGGCGGCATTGAGGATGGCAAAGGCCGCCTGATTGTCGTCCAATTCGCGGAAGGCCTCCGCTTCAGCGACCAGCAGGCCTGTGGCCTGGTCGGGAAAACGCTCGCGCAGGCGCTCGAATGCCCGCCGCATGGCCTCGACGTCACCGTCCAGCCCATAGGTAATGGCGGCGCGAACCCGCGAGGGCACCTGACGCTCGCCCTGCGGGACTCGCTCGTACCAGTCGCGGGCGGCGGCGTAGTCGCCGCGCTCCTCGCCGATCCGCCCCAGTTGCAGATAGGCTTCGGTACTGCGATCTCCGTTGCGCAACACCTGAAGAAAATACTGCTCGGCGACATCGAGCGCGTCCTGCTCGAGGTTGATCACGCCCAGAGCGAAGAGCAGTTCGGGGTCGTCCGGGTTGGTGGCCAGCAGCCGCTCGAACGCCGCCTGCGCCTCGGCGTAGCGGGATTCACCGGCCAACAGACGCGCCAAGCCAAGGCGAAGTTCGCCATCGTCCGGCAGCCGCTGCGCCTCCGCGGTCAGGTAGTCGATGGCTTCATCGACCTGCCCCGCCTCGGCGAGCGCCTGGGTGCGCAAAAGGATGGCCGGCGCCCAGTCCGGATCGATAGTCAATGCCTGGTCCAGAGCCTCCTGCGCCGAGTCTGTCTTGTCCATGCTCATCGCGGTCAGGGCGTAGTAATACTGGGCAAAGCGATTGTCCGGCTGACGCTTGCGCAGACGCTCGATGACCGACAGCACGCGCTCCTTGTCGCCGACCTGGCTGAGCACGGCCGCCACGGTGGCGATGCCCTCCTGGCCATCGCCACTGGCCAGTTCGCGCAAGCGGTCGAGTTGCTCGACGGCGGCATCGGCATCCAGCGGATCGGCACGCAGCAAGAGCGCCGCCATGGCCTGATTGGCCTCCAGTGCGTCTGGTGCCAGCGTCAGCCAGCGTCGCGCGGCGCTATGCGCGGCATCGTCGTTCTTGGCGTAGAGAGCGAACGCCAGCGCACGCTCGGCGATCGCCGGATCGTCGCTGGCATTGGCCGCGGCCAGATAACTGTTGACCGCTTGCCCCAGATCACCCCGGCGGCCGGATATCTCCCCCACCATGATGCGGTAGAGGATCTGGCTCTCCAGGGTCGGCGGACTGGGGTTGGGTTCGATTTGCGCATCGGGCGTCTGGGCCGATGCAAGCAAGGCCATCGACAGCAATGTGGAACCGATCAATGTCTGTAGTGTGTTCTTCACAGCGTTCTCCCGCTCTAGGGCGTAGACAAACCACCTTCGCGGTTCCTTGTCTGTTTTAGGTGGGTACCGCACAATCACGCTGTTTACGACCCGTAATTTCTCATCATGCTCCTCGTGGCTCTCGGCATCAATCACACGACCGCGCCGGTCGCAGTGCGCGAACAGGTGGCGTTCGCCCCTGAGCGCATTCCCGATGCGCTGGCCCGGTTGCGCGCCGAAACCGACGCCCGTGAGGCCGCGATCCTTTCTACCTGCAACCGTACAGAGGTCTACTGCGGTCTGCCTACCGCCGATGCGACGCCGATCATCGATTGGCTCGGCCGCTATCACACTTTACCTGCCCGCACCCTGGCACCGCACATTTACCGACATCCCGGCCCCGGGGCCGTACGCCATATCCTGCGCGTCGCCGCCGGCCTGGACTCCATGATGCTCGGCGAACCGCAGATTCTCGGCCAGGTAAAGACCGCGTACCGACAGGCCAACGCCGCTGGAGCATTGGGCACGCTTCTTGAGCGGTTGTTCCAACACACCTTCGCCGTGGCCAAGCAGATCCGCACCGATACGGCCATTGGGACCAGCCCGGTGTCGGTGGCCTTCGCGGCGGTGAGCCTGTCGCGGCAGATCTTCGACGACCTGGGCAGCCGCACCGCACTGCTTGTCGGTGCCGGTGAAACCATCGAACTGGTCGCCCGCCACCTGCGCGACCAAGGCATCGGCCGTATCATCGTAGCCAACCGCACGCTGGAGCGGGCTCATCGCCTTGCCGCCAGCATGGAAGGCTTCGCCATCGAGTTGTCCGAAGTCGACGCCCACCTGGCCGAGGCCGATGTGGTCATCACTTCGACGGCCAGCACTGAGGCGCTGGTCCGGGCACCGGCGGTGAAAGCCGCCCTCAAGGCACGCCGGCATCAGCCGATGTTCATGGTGGATCTGGCGGTCCCACGCGATATCGACCCGGCGGTGGGCCGCTTGGACGACGTCTACCTGTACACCGTCGACGACCTCCAGGGCATCATCAAGGACAACTTGCGCTCCCGGCGCGAGGCGGCCGAGCAGGCCGAGGAGATCATCGACGTCCGGGTTACCGAGTTCATGACCTGGATGCAGGCGCAACACGCCCATGCACCGATCAAAGCCCTGCGCAGCAAGGCCGAACGCGCCCGCGACGAAGTGCTGGAACGCGCACTGGCGCAGCTTGCCCAGGGCAAACCGGCGCCAGAGGTGCTTGCGCAACTGGCGCACAACCTTACCAACAAGCTGATCCACGCCCCCAGTGTCGGACTGCGCGAGGCCGCCCGTGACGGCGAGCATGCGTTGCTCGGTGCCCTGTCCCGGGTCTATGGCCTGACACCGGAGCGCGAGGACGGAGACGACAACACGTGAAGGCCTCTTTGCTGGCCAAGCTTGACCATCTGCATCAGCGCTATGAGGAAGTCGGCGCGCTGCTGTCCACTCCCGAGATCATCGGCGATGGGGACCGCTTTCGTGATCTGTCGCGGGAGTATGCCCAACTGGAGCCGCTTGCCCGCGACCTGACCGCGTATCGGGAAACCGAAACCGCATTGCGCGCGGCCCGTGAGATGCTGCGCGACCCCGACCCCGAGGTCCGCACGCTGGCCGAAGACGAGGTCGCTGAGCTGGGCGATGCATTGGATCGGCATGATGCACGGTTGATGGCGCACCTCATTCCCAGCGACCCCAACGATGCCCGCAATATCTTCCTGGAGATCCGCGCGGGAACCGGCGGCAGCGAGGCGGCCTTGTTCGCCGGTGATCTGTTTCGCATGTACCAGCGGTACGCCGACAGCCGTGGCTGGGGCGTCGAGGTGCTCAGCCTGAGCGAGGGCGAACAGGGCGGCTACCGCGAGATTATCGCGCGGGTGGCCGGCCGGGGTGCGTACTCACGGCTGAAGTTCGAGTCTGGCGCGCACCGGGTCCAACGGGTCCCGGTCACCGAGGCGCAGGGCAGGATCCACACCTCTGCCGCCACCGTGGCCGTGCTGCCGGAGCTCGACGAGGCCGAGGCCGTGGATATAAACCCCGCCGATTTGCGCGTCGACACCTACCGCGCCTCCGGCGCAGGCGGGCAGCACGTGAACAAAACGGACTCGGCTATTCGGATTACGCATCTGCCCTCCGGCATCGTGGTCGAATGCCAGGACGAGCGATCGCAACACAAAAACCGTGCGCGGGCCATGAGCCTGCTGGCGGCCAAGCTGCTCGAGGGTGAACGGAGCCGGCAAGCAGCCGCCCAGTCGGCAACGCGCAAGCTCCTGGTCGGCAGCGGCGACCGCTCCGAACGCATCCGCACTTACAACTTCCCGCAGGGGCGGATCACCGACCATCGCGTCAACCTCACCGTCTACAAGCTCGAAGCCGTGCTGGCCGGCGATCTGGACCCGGTCATAGAGCCACTGATGCAGGAGTACCAGGCCGAGCAGTTGGCCGATCTGGCGCATGACTGAGCGCTTCGATCGGCTCCTCGCCCAGGGGCGGTCGCGCCTGACGGGCACGGTGGATGACCCCGCCGCGGAGGCGGCTCTGCTGGCTGCGGCGGTCTTGGGCGTCAACCGCGCGACCTTGCTGGCCTGGCCGGAGCGTGAAGCCGACGACGACGCGGTTCGGCGGTATCTCGCGCTAGTGGAGCGGCGGGCTGCCGGCGAACCTGTCGCCTATTTGCTGGGTGAGCGCGAGTTCTGGTCACTACCCCTGGCAGTGAGCCCGGATACGCTCATCCCCCGCGCCGACACCGAAACCCTGGTGGAGTGCGCCCTGGCCGTCCTGCCGGCGGACACGACACTGGCCGTGGCCGACTTGGGCACGGGCAGCGGTGCCGTCGCACTGGCGATCGCCAGTGAACGCCCGGGAGCCTATGTGCTGGCCACCGACAGCAGTTTTGCGGCACTGAGGGTGGCTGCAACCAATGCGCGTCGGCTGGGGCTCGCCAATGTCGGTTTCACCTGCGGCCGGTGGTGCCGGCCGCTCGGCCTGCGGCGCTTCGCCGTCATCGTCAGCAACCCGCCGTATATCGCCGGCGACGATCCGCATCTTCCATCCCTGGCGCATGAGCCACGCTCGGCTTTGGTTGCCGCCGATGGCGGTCTGGCCGACTTGTCCGCGATCTGCGAAGACGCCGGTGCAAACCTGCTCGACGGTGGCCGGCTGTTGCTCGAACATGGGGCCGATCAAGGCGAAGCGGTTCGCGGGCTGTTGATGACAGCGGGCTTCGAATCGGTCAATACATGGAATGACCTCGCTGGCAACCCCCGGGTCAGCGGCGGCCGATGGCCGGGCAATTGACAGCAAACATTAGCCGCGGCGACTATTTTTAGTTGGACGGGGTGATTGCCCCAAACCTACAGTGCAAAAAAAGGCCGTCCTCAGGCGGCACACCATAGACGGAGAAGACAATGTCCGAGTCGGCGGGGATTTCGGTGGCCAAGGCCCCGGTGTCCAATGAAGTCATGATCGAGATGGCCGGGGTGCATAAGTGGTACGGCGAGTTCCACGTGCTCAAGGACATCAATCTCACGGTCCGCCGCGGTGAGCGCATCGTGGTGTGCGGCCCCTCGGGGTCGGGCAAGTCCACGATGATCCGCTGCATCAACCACCTCGAGTCCCATCAACGCGGGAACATCGTCGTTGACGGAGTGGAGCTGACTGACAACCTCAAGAACATCGAGTCGGTGCGCCGCGAAGTCGGCATGGTGTTCCAGCACTTCAATCTCTTCCCGCATCTGTCGGTTCTGGAAAACTGCATCCTCGCCCCGGTGTGGGTGCGCAAGATGCCGCGCAAGGAGGCCATCGACGTCGCCATGCACTATCTGGAGCGGGTCAAGATCCCCGAGCAGGCCAGCAAGTATCCCGGCCAGCTCTCCGGCGGTCAGCAACAGCGCGTGGCGATCGCGCGCAGCCTGTGCATGGCACCGAAAGTCATGCTGTTCGATGAGCCGACCTCCGCGCTCGACCCCGAGATGATCAAGGAAGTGCTGGACACCATGGTCAACCTGGCCGAGGAAGGCATGACCATGATCTGCGTGACGCACGAGATGGGCTTCGCAAGAACGGTCGCCAACCGAGTGATCTTCATGGACCGCGGCGAGATCGTCGAAGAGAACGAACCCGAGCCGTTCTTCAACAATCCGCAGTCCGAGCGCACCAAGCTGTTCCTCAGCCAGATCCTGCATCACTGACCTGACACGTTAAGGTACGGGATAGGGGCCTCGGGCAATCCGAGGCCCGCGACTGCACAAGGTCGCGGTATAGTAGTCGGCTGTTCCCCATAGCTGCCCAGCGTCACCCTGCTCACATTCCGCGTGCCCGACAACGAACAGCTCCATTATTTCGCCTACGGGTCGAACCTCCTGCCGGCACGGCTGCTCGCTCGCACACCGTCTGCGCGGTTCGCCTCCCGCGCCTGGCTTGCCGATCACCGCTTGAGCTTCGATAAGCGCGGCCGGGACGGCTCGGGAAAAGCCACGATCGTGGCCGCCGCGGGGTGTACGGTGCCCGGGGTCGTGTACCGACTCGACGTGGCGGATCTACCGCATCTGGATGCTGCGGAGGGTTGCGGGTTCGGATACGACCGCGTGATGCTCGACTCGAATCTGGGCCCGGTCATGACATACCGCGCCCCATCCATGTATCGATCTGCGCATCCATGGCCGTACGACTGGTATCGTGCCTTGGTGCTCGCGGGAGCCCGCTGGCACGGCCTGCCCACGAATCATCGCCAGTTGCTGGCAGCTCAACCCGCGTGGGAAGACCCCCAGCAGGAGCGTGCCAACGCTGCCTGGGCGATAATCGCCATCAGCGCCGGTGCGGAACCCGCAGCGGTCGACGAGACTCAGTGGATTCATCTTGCTTTGACAGGGGCTTCATGATCATGAACCTTATCCGGCGTCGTCTACCGGCCTTTCTGGCCCTGACGGCCATTTTCTGCCTGCCGGGCATGGCCGCGGCGGACACCTACCCCCTCCCGCCTCCAGGTGTGGAATTGGTGGGTGAAATCCGCATCGATTATGCACGCCACGAGGACACGTTCCTGGAGATCGCCCGTCGCAACGGGCTGGGTTACGACGAGATCCGTCACGCCAACCTGGGTGTGGACCCGTGGATCCCCGGCGACGGGACTCCCGTCGTGCTGCCGACCCGTTATATCCTGCCCAAAGCGCCACGTAGCGGATTGGTGCTGAATGTCCCGGAGATGCGTCTGTACTACTACCCCGGCAGCGGGCAGGTCATGACCTTCCCGGTAAGCGTCGGGCGCATGGATTGGCGCACGCCCTTGGGCACCACCAAGGTCGTAGCGAAGCAAAAGGACCCGGCCTGGTACCCACCGGAGTCCATCCGCCAGGAACACGCCGCGCGTGGTGACCTGCTACCCAAGGTCGTCCCTGCTGGGCCGGATAATCCCCTGGGCAACCGGGTGTTGCGTCTGGGGTTGACGAGTTACCTAATCCACGGCACCAACAACCCCAACGGTATCGGAATGCGGGTGACGCACGGCTGTCTGAGGCTGTATCCAGAAGATATCGAATTCCTGTACGACCTGGTACCCGTGAACACGCAGGTTCATATCGTGAACCAACCAATCAAGTTGGGCTGGCTTGCGGGGACACTCTACATGGAAGTGCATCCTGTCCTGGAGGAAGACGATACGGAGACCGAAACGCTGATAAGGCAAGCCATTGCCATGGTTGACGCCGAGGTTGCCGGACGCGGCGTAGTGGTCGACCAAGAGCTCATCCGCACAGTGGTCGAGCAAGCCAGCGGCTTGGCCGTGGAAATCGGTAACGCCTACCAGGCCGCCCGCTAGCCGAGCCAGAAACAAGAAAGCCCCGTGGCCGGAAGCCACGGGGCTTTCTTTTTCACGTGTTTTCGCTTACTTCATCATCGAACGCTTGAACATGCGATCGATCTTCTCCTCTGTCGCCATGGCCATGGCCTTGGCTTCATTGGCTACGGCAAGCGCCTCGTCGGCGGTCGCCTTGGCCTGGTTCGCAGTCGCTTGAGCCTGTTGAGCCTCGCTGCGCACCGCTTCCAGATCACTGGAGCTGGCGCAGCCGACCATCAAACCGCCCATCAGACCCAACGCAAAAAGTTTGCTCAACATGTTCATGGTGAATCTCCCAGTTTGAAGCTTTTGGTAACACTTGAGGGGGAACGACGTAGCGATGAACTGGATTGGACGCGAAACCACAGGCCAGGTTCCACAGCCGCAGGTGTATCACGGAGCACACGAACCCGATCCACCCCTTCGGCGTCGTCATTTTGGCAAAAAACAACGAACAACAATAGCCCCAACGGCTGAACCGCGTACTGCGCACTACCCGTGGTGTCATGAATCTGCAAGAATGCTGATAGACCAACGATACAATTTGGTTCTACCAATAATAAAAGGGCCGGCGCATCACGGTCCGCTCCAGAGGAGGACGCCATGCTGTCCTTATGGCTCGCATACAGCCGTACCACCTTGGTTTGGCAAGCGGCGTGGCTACGCTCGCTGGCCATGACCCTTCCCTCCATGGATGTGAAGGAACCCACACTCCGGGCCGGATGCGGGTTACCTGCCTGCGAGGCCGCTGTACACAGCGCTCACAGCGGCCGCCGCTATTGGCGATGCGCACGCTGCGGGCTCGCCGGCATCGGGTTGGACTTCACCGGTTTGGCGGAACCTGCCCTCGCCCGGACGCCGGTCGTGCTATCGGTGACCTGAGCACATAGCTTGTCAGCCGGGCGGCCAGCCCATCTGCCGGCCGGCAAGCAAGTGCAAATGGATATGGAAGACGTCCTGCCCACCTTCCTTGTTGCAGTTCATCAGCGTGCGGTAGCCGGACTCTGCGACGCCCGCCTCCTTGGCCAGACGGGCCGCCACCAGATGTAGCCGCCCGATCAACGGCCCTTGATCTGCCGTCAGGTCGTTGAGCGTTGCGATAGGCGTTTTCGGGATGATGAGGATATGCACCGGCGCCTGCGGGTTGATGTCCCGGAAGGCCAATACATCCTCATCTTCGTAAACGATATCCGCAGGAATCTCCTTGCGGATGATCTTGGCAAAAATCGTCTCGCTCATCGCCACCTCGATACTATCGTTCAGAATTCCCGGCGCCCCGAGAAGGCATGGGACAGGGTGCCACCGTCGATATACTCCAGCTCGCCACCGACCGGCACTCCATGGGCCAGCCGGGTCACGCGGATGCCGGCGCGGCGCGCACTCTGCGCGATATAGTGGGCCGTCGCATCACCTTCCACCGTCGGGTTCGTCGCAAGAATGACCTCGCTGACCACCCCACCGGCAAGGCGCTCGTCAAGCCGTTCCAAACCGAGTTCATCGGGACCGATTCCATCCAGTGGCGACAAATGCCCCATGAGGACGAAGTAGCGGCCCCGGAAACCGGTGGCCTGCTCGATCAACAGTACATCGGCCGGCGACTCCACTACACAGAGGCTGGCATCGTCCCTGGCCGGGTCCGTGCACAGTGTGCAAAGCGCCGCTTCAGCCAGGTTGCGGCATTGCTGGCAATGACCGATACCCTCGAGGGCATCGGTCAGCGCGGCGGCCAGGCGCCCAGCGCCCTCGCGATCACGCTCGAGCAGGTACAGCGCCATCCGCTGAGCCGTCTTGCGCCCAACCCCGGGCAGCGCGCGCATGGCGTCCATCAAACGGGTCAGGCGGGGAGGCAGGGCCGCGGACATCTGGCTTAGAACGGCATCTTGAAGTTGCCCGGCAGCGGCAGGCCTGCCGTAAGCCCCGAGAAGCGCTCCTGTGTGGTGCGCTCAAGTTTATGGGCCGCGTCGTTCATCGCGGCGGCAATCAAGTCTTCGAGCATCTCCTTGTCATCGCCCATCAGACTGTCGTCGATGGTGACGCGACGCACTTCGTGCTTTCCGGTCACGACGACCTTCACCAACCCGCCACCGGCCTCGCCGATAATTTCCAGATTGGCCAACTCTTCCTGGGCGCGCTGCAGCTCTTCCTGCATCTTCTGCGCCTGCTTCATGAGATTTCCCAGACCACCTTTCATGGCGTCACCTTCAGTGTTTGGAGTAAGGGATTGTGGGGCTCAGCTGTCCAGTGGCGTCACCGAACCGGGACGGATCTCAGCCCCGAACCGCTCCAACAGGCCCCGCACGCCGGAGTCGGATTGAATCGAGGCTTCTGCCGCCTGTTGTCGGGCCCGTTCCGTGGCGGCCTGCTGCTCCGCCGGGGTATGTACTGCCCCTGGCGCAGCCTCGGTCCAGACGAGTCTGAGCGGGCCACCCAGATGGGCCTCCAGCGCTTGCTGCAAAGCGCCCTCCACGGACTCGCGCTTGAGCCCCATATGCTGGGATGACAGCGCCAGAGTGAGCCGGCCGGGGACATGGTCGACCAACGCGGCGTTCATGGCCAACTGCCGCGGCAGGCCTTTGAGGGGCAACTGTTCCAGTACGTCTCGCCATTGGTCGGGCTGCCAGACGCCAGGCGTGACGACTGCCGCCACCTCATCGGCGATTGCGGAGCCGGAACGCTCTGCCGCAGGTGCCGGCACGAGGTTGTCGATGTCGTTCATCACCGTCGGCATAGACACCGCCTCGGGCACACTCACAGGCGATTGCGGCACCTCGATCGCGGCTACCCGACTCGGCTCAACGGGCACCGGGGGTTCAGACCGCTCACTAACGGTCGGCGATCGCATGGAAACGGGACGGGGTGCAGGAGCGGCAGGAGCGGGGGCGGGGGCTGACGTCGAGGGAGCCGGGACGGCGACAGCGTCGGCAGTTTCGCGACGAGAGCGCCCGCCAAGCGCCGCACGAACGGCGTCGAGACCACCGCCACCAACCGCTGAGGCCCGCGGAGGTGCCGCCGCTGGCGACACGGAGCGACCCGGTGACGCCTCTCCGGCCGATTGAACACCCGATGCCGGAGATTCGACGGCATCGGCCCGGAAACACAACAGGCGGAGCACCGTCATTTCGAATCCGATTCGCGGGTCGGGCGCCAACGGGAGATCCCGTCGCCCACGCACAGCCAGATCGTAGGCCACCTGGACAGCCTCGGCGGACATCCGGGCTGCCAGCGCCTTCAGGCGATCGAGCTCTGGCCACTCGGACTCCACCGCGGAGGGCACCAGTTGCAGCAGCGCCGTTCGCTGCAGGGCAATGGCCAACTCATCGAGCACGACTTGGAAGTCCGCGCCCAACTCATCGAGGGCCTGCACCTGGGCTAGCGCCTCGGCGCCGTCATCGTCGGCGATCGCATCGAGCACATCGACCACCCGGCCCGGGTCGATGGTGCCGAGCATCAGCGACAATGGTTCCAACGACAGGCTTCCGGCACCGTAGGCCAGGGCTTGGTCGGTCAGGCTCAAGGCATCGCGAACGCTGCCTTGTGCGGCCTTTGCCAGCGCCGCACAGCAACCCGGCCCCACACTGACACCCTCGGCCTCCAAAACGCGCTCCAGATGCTGCGCGATAACCGGTTGCGGCAGACTTTTCAAGGCAAAACGCTGACAGCGGGACAGCACGGTGACCGGCAGCTTCTGCGGGTCCGTGGTCGCCAGCAGGAATTTCACGTGCGGAGGCGGCTCTTCGAGTGTTTTGAGCAGCGCATTGAAGCTATGCCCGGAGAGCATGTGCACCTCGTCGATGAGATACACCTTATAACGCCCACGAGTGGGCGCGTACTGAACGTTGTCGAGCAACTCGCGGGTGTCTTCGACCTTGGTCCGGGAGGCACCGTCTACTTCGATGAGATCGACGAATCGCCCACCGTCCACGGCAAGACAACTGGCACACTCACCGCAGGGATCGGGCCCGACGCCACGCTCGCAATTGAGGGATTTGGCCAAAAGCCGCGCCAGCGTGGTCTTGCCCACACCGCGGGTACCGGTAAACAAATAGGCATGATGGACGCGATCGGCACGCAGCGCATTGACCAACGCCTGGACGACGTGCTCTTGCCCGACCAGTTCCTCGAACCGCCGGGGGCGCCATTTCCGTGCCAACACCTGATAGCTCATCGTCGCCTGATGTCCGTCGGCTGGGTTGGAACTATACCGGCGCTGGGGAGCCACCTCAAAGGGTGGCGACCCGCACCAGCCACACCCCGGCGCCCGAATCCACCGCTGCCGCTGCTCCCTTCCGGGCCTGACGGGGTTCACAGTGTATCGTCGCGAGGGAACCGGTGCGGGCCACCATCGAACAGCGGAACCGTCGGCTGAACACACCTGACGGCTCGATAATGGCGGAGAGAGAGGGATTCGAACCCTCGATACGGTTTAACCCGTATACACACTTTCCAGGCGTGCGCCTTCAACCACTCGGCCACCTCTCCTAAAACTTCGCTTGCGATCATCGACCGCAAGGGGCGCAAAGAATACCGTAGCGCCCCAGGCACTGCAATCGATGCGCTTACAGACCGCGCATGCTCAAGCGAATGCGGCCCTGCTTGTCGATTTCAAGCACACGGACCTTGATCACATCGCCCACATTCAGCTTGTCGGTGACGCTCTCGGTGCGCTCCTCGGAGATCTGCGAGATATGCACCATGCCATCGCGGCCGGGGAGAATGGTCACAAACGCGCCGAAATCCATTATGCGGGCGACTTTGCCCTCATAGATCTGGCCGACTTCGACATCTGCGGTGATCTGCTCGATCCGACGCCTTGCCTCGTCGGCGGCAAGCTTGTCGGTGGCCGCAATGCGGATGGTACCGTCGTCGTCGATGTCGATGACCGCACCAGTCTCCTCGGTAATGGCCCGGATGGTGACACCACCCTTGCCGATCACATCGCGGATCTTGTCCGGATGGATACGCATGGTGGTGATACGCGGCGCGTACTGAGACAGCTCGGCGCGTGGGGTGCCGAGAACCGCGTTCATCTTCTCGAGGATGTGCAGACGGCCGGCCTGCGCCTGCTGCAGTGCGGCATCCATGATCTCACGGGTAATCCCGTTGATCTTGATGTCCATCTGCAAGGCGGTTACACCGTTGGCGGTCCCGGCCACCTTGAAGTCCATATCGCCCAGGTGGTCTTCATCACCAAGGATGTCGGACAACACCGCAAAGCGATCGCCCTCTTTGATCAAGCCCATTGCGATACCGGCAACGGGAGCCTTGATGGGCACACCGGCGTCCATCAAGGCAAGGCTGGCACCGCATACGGACGCCATGGAACTCGAACCGTTGCTCTCGGTGATCTCCGAAACCACGCGGATCACGTACGGATAGTCGTCCATGGCCGGCATGACGGCGGCGACACCGCGCTTGGCGAGACGGCCGTGGCCGATCTCGCGCCGTTTGGGGCTACCCACCATGCCGGTTTCACCCACCGAATAAGGCGGGAAGTTGTAATGCAGCATGAAGGGCTCGCGATACTCGCCCTCAATCGCATCGATGATCTGCGAGTCGCGCCCGGTGCCCAAGGTGGTGACCACCAAGGCCTGGGTTTCGCCACGCGTAAACACGGCCGACCCGTGGGTTCGGGGCAAGACACCGACCTTGACATCGATGCCGCGCACAGTCTTGGTGTCGCGGCCGTCGATACGCGGCTGACCATCGAGGATACGGTCGCGGACGATGCGGTATTCCAGGTCGCCGAACGCGTTTGTGACCTGGTCGGCCGCCCATCGCGGCGACTCGCCACCGGCAAGCGACTCCACTACCTGTGCGCGCAGTTCGCGCACCTGATCCTGACGGGCCTGCTTTTCCGCCACCTGGTAGGCGGCGGTCAACCCGGCGTGGGCTGCGGCCTTGACGGCGGTTTCGAGCTCGCTGTCGGGCGGCGGCGCCTGCCAGTCCCAGGCCTGCACACCCACTTCGGCGGCCAGTTCGTTGATCGCCTTGATGGCGACCTGCATCTGCTCGTGGCCGAAAACCACCGCTCCCAGCATGACGGACTCCGGAAGCTCCTTGGCTTCGGACTCCACCATCAACACAGCCTGCTCGGTACCCGCCACGACCAGATCGAGCTGTGACTTGGCAAGCTCATCGCGACTGGGATTGAGAATGTACTGGCCATCGATGTAACCGACGCGTGCACCACCGATCGGGCCGTTGAACGGCGCTCCCGACAAAGCCAGAGCCGCCGACGCACCGATCATCGAGGGGATGTCCGGATCCACCTGACTGTTCATCGACAAGACCGTCGCGATCACCTGGACTTCATTGAGGAAGCCTTCGGGGAACAGCGGACGGATTGGGCGATCGATAAGACGCGAGGTGAGGGTTTCCTTCTCCGACGGGCGACCCTCGCGGCGAAAGAACCCGCCCGGGATACGACCGGCAGCGTAGGTGCGCTCTTGGTAATTCACCGTGAGCGGAAAGAAATCGCGCCCCGCCCGTGCCTCCCGCGCCGCCACGGCCGTCACGAGAACGACTGTGTCGGACATGTTCACCAGCACGGCACCACTGGCCTGGCGCGCCATGGCACCGGTTTCCAGGGTTACCGTGTGGCTACCGTACTGAAAGCTTTTTTTGATTGGAGTCACGAGTTACACCTTCGGCGGGACAGCAGGATGACAGGGCTTGCGCGTTGTGCGTCTAGCGACGCAGGGACAAGCGCCCGATCAGTTCCTGATAGCGAGCCATATCCTGCTTTTTGAGATAATCCAGCAACTTGCGGCGCTGATTGACCAGCTTCAACAAGCCGCGGCGGGAATGATGATCTTTCTTGTGATCGGCGAAATGCGTCTGCAATTCGTTGATCCGCGTGGTCAGCAAGGCCACCTGCACTTCGGCGGAACCGGTATCGGCCGCGCCACGCTGGTACTGGCTGATGACCTCGGCCTTGGTTTCTTGACTCAAAGACATGTCGACAAACTCCGGAAAAATACGCGTTCGGCTAAATCAAACGCGCGATTGTAAACCTGCACCGTGACCTCCACAAGCTCAATGGGAGGCAGCGACCATCCGGTCACGCGGCATTCATGAGACGACGCGGTGCCACCCGGCCATCGTCGAGGATTTCACCGACACCCATGAAGCGATCGTCGCGGCTGTACAGCCGCACCCGTCCAGAGGTCGGTGAGCGCGGAACCAGCACTGGCTGGCCGCGAGACAAGTAATGGGCAGCATCATCGCCCAGGATAAGTGCCGGCCATTGGGCCACGGCAGTGTCCATGGGCAACAGCCAGGCATCCCGCTGGGCATGGCTTTCAGCGGCTTCCAACGCATCCAGCGTGATCATGGGCAGACCGCTGAACGGCCCGACTTCGGTACGCCGCAAGGCCACCACATGGGCGCCACAGCCCAAGGCCTTACCGATATCCTCGGCCAGCGTCCTTACATAAGTGCCTTTGGAGCAGCGAACCGCCAGCTTCAGGCGGCTCTCCTCGATACTCTGCAACTCGAGCGCGTAAATCATGACCTCGCGCGCTTGCCGCTCTACCTCGAGACCCTGCCGGGCCAACTCATAGAGACGCTTACCGTTGTGCCGCAATGCCGAGTACATCGGCGGCACCTGCATGATGAGCCCGCGCAACGGTTGCAGCACGCGCTCCACCACCTCAGCCGTAAGCGCCGGGACGGGCCGCTCTTCGACTATCTCGCCTTCCGCATCGGCGGTGGTGGTGGTCACCCCCAACTGACACGTGAAGGTGTAGGCCTTGTCGGCATCCAGCAGAAACGCCGACAGCTTGGTGGCTTCCCCGAAGCACAGCGGCAACATTCCGGTGGCCTGCGGATCCAGACTCCCGGTGTGGCCCGCCTTGCGCGCGGCAAACAGACGCTTGGCGATCTGCAGCGCCGTGTTGCTGGATAGGCCAAGAGGCTTGTCCAGCAATATCAGGCCATTCACATCCCGCTTCGGCGGACGCTCACGACGATGGTTCATCATCGTCATCCCGATGGCGTTCGGCGTCGTGCGCCACCGCTGCGTTGATCAAGGCGGTCAGTTGGGCACCGCGTTCGATGGTGTCGTCATATTGAAAATGCAGCTTCGGCACGGTACGAATCCGCATGTGCCGGCCGATGATCTGGCGCATGCGCCCGGCAGCTTGATTGAGCTGCTCGACCACACCAACCCGATCGGCCGCATCGCCGATATAGGTGACGAACACTTTCGCATGCGCAAGGTCACGACTGACCTGCACCGTAGTGATCGACACCATGGCCATGCGTGGATCGTCGATCTCATCGCGAAACAGCGGCGCCAAGTCGCGACGCAGTTGCTCGCCGACGCGACGGGTACGGGAAAAATCCTTAGGCATCTGGCCTCATCGCAAGCTGGTGATCCGCCCCCTCAAAGGGTGCGGACCACGCTGACCTTCTCAAACACTTCGATCTGGTCGCCGACCTTCACGTCGTTGTAGTTGCGCACACCGATTCCGCACTCGAAGCCCTGACGGACCTCGCTCACGTCATCCTTGAACCGGCGCAGCGACTCGAGTTCGCCCTCGTACACCACAACGTTGTCGCGCAGGACGCGGATCGGCGCGTTGCGCTTGACCACGCCCTCGGTGACCATACAGCCGGCCACGGCGCCGATCTTCGGCGAACGGAAGACATCGCGCACTTGAGCGATGCCGACGATCTGCTCCCGGAACTCCGGCGCCAACATGCCGGTGAGCGCCTTCTTGACCTCGTCGATGACGTCGTAGATCACACTGTAGTAGTGCAGATCCACGCCCTCTTCGTCGATAACCTTCTTGGCCGAGGAATCCGCGCGCACGTTGAAGCCGATGACGATCGCTTCGGAGGCGACGGCCAGGTTGACATCGGACTCGGTGATACCGCCCACCCCGCTGGCGACGATCTTCACCCTCACCTCGTCGGTGGACAGGTGGGTCAATGCATCGCCCAACGCCTCGACGGAACCCTGCACGTCAGCCTTCAGCACCACGTTGAGCGTGCTGACCTCGCCGGCTTCCATCTGAGTGAAGACGTTCTCCAGCTTGGCCTTCTGCTGACGGGCGAGCTTGACCTCGCGGAACTTGCCCTGACGGAACAAGGCGATTTCCCGCGCCTTGCGCTCGTCGGCCACGACGACCACGTCGTCACCGGCGTTCGGTGTACCCGAAAGCCCCAGGACCTCGACCGGGATCGACGGTCCAGCTTCGAGGACCGGCTTGCCGCGCTCGTCCAACATGGCGCGAACACGGCCGTACTCGAGACCGGTCAGGACGATGTCGCCCTTACGCAGCGTACCGCTCTGGACCAGAATCGTAGCAACCGGGCCTCGACCCTTGTCCAATCGCGACTCGACCACAGCACCTTTGGCCGGCGCCTCGCGCGAGGCCTTGAGTTCGAGCACTTCGGCCTGCACCAGCACCTGATCGAGCAAATTGTCCACACCCTCGCCGGTCTTGGCCGAGACATAAGCGAACAAGTTATCGCCACCCCATTCTTCCGAGATGATCTGATGCTGCGACAACTCCGCCTTGATGCGGTCGAGATCTGCACCGTCCTTATCGATCTTGTTCACCGCCACCACCAAGGGGACACCCGCGGCACGGGCGTGCTGGATGGCCTCTATGGTCTGCGGCATGACACCGTCATCGGCGGCCACGACGAGGATCACGATATCCGTGACCTTGGCGCCGCGGGCACGCATCGCTGTGAATGCCGCGTGACCGGGCGTATCCAGGAACGTAATCGTCCCTTTGTCGGATTCGACGTGATAGGCACCGATGTGCTGCGTGATGCCCCCCGCCTCTCCCGCGGCGACCTTGGTACGCCGGATATAGTCGAGCAGCGAAGTCTTGCCGTGGTCGACGTGCCCCATGATGGTCACAACGGGTGCACGCGGCTCCTGCGGACCGGCGTCCGGCCCTTCGGCGACCAATGCATCTTCAAGCGCATTCTCTTTCAGCAGGGTATAGGTGTGGCCCATTTCCTCCACCACGATCGCGGCGGTTTCCTGGTCCAGAACCTGGTTGATGGTGACCATCGTACCCAGCTTCATCAGCGCCTTGATGACTTCGGTCGCCTTGACCGACATCTTCTGGGCGAGATCGGCGACCGTCATGGTTTCGGGAATCGCCACCTCGCGCACTATCGGCGCGGTGGGCTTGGCGAAACCATGCTTGGACACCGGTGCGGCAGCCTGCCGCCCCTTCTTGCCCTTGCCGCCACGACGCGCGGCTTCGGCACGCGCCTGACCCTGATCGCGATCACGGCGATCATCCGTGGACTTGCCACGGCGCGAGGTGCGGTCGTCACTGCGTTTGCGGCTGGCATCGTCGGCCGGTGGCGGCGCGACCGGTGGCACAGCCGCGCCGGGCACCGCTGCGGGACGCGCACGCTCGGGCCGAGCATCGGTACGCGGCGCAGGGCGGGCGTCCGTACGCTCGGGACGCGCCGCAGGGCGCTCGGGACGCGCGTCCGTACGCTCCGGTCGTGCGGCAGAACGTTCCGGCCGCGCGTCCTTCGGGACTTCTTTCGGCTCGGGCACCGGTTCGGGTGCCTTGCGGCGCGTCTCGACCGTCACCGAAATAGGCTTCTCCGGGTCGATACGACTGCTGAACAGGGCTTCCGTCGATGACCGGGTCTTCGCCTTGGCGGCTTCCGCACGGCGCTTGGCCGCCGCATCGGCTTCGGACTTGCGTTGGGAGATCTGGCGGCGGCGGGCCTCGTCGGCTTCAAGACGTGCGCGCGCCTCCTCGTCCCGACGTCGCAGGTCGGCATCGCGACTGTCGACCGGCTCCGCGGGCGGCTCTTCGATCAGCCGCTCGTGAGTCTCGGACGCGGCAAGCGCTTCGGCGGCCTGCTGCTCGGGCGTTCCGGCCTCGATCGACTGATCGCCGTTGTCGGCGTTCATCTCGATGTCCGGTGCCAGCTCGGCACCCAGCTCGATATCGACTGGCAACGGTTGGGCATCAGCCACCGGGGCCTCGCCATCCGGCGCACTGGCCCGCTTCACGTAGGTGCGCTTCTTGCGCACTTCCACACTGACCGTCTTGGCCTGCCCGCCGCCACCGAGTTTGATCTCGCTGTGCGTCTTGCGCTTCAAGGTGATCCTGCGCGGCTCCGAGGCACCAAGCGGTTCCTTCTTGCCGTGACTCTTGCGCAGATGGGCCAACAGATCGAGCTTCTGCTTGTCGGTAATACGCGACTCCCCGTTGGAGACGGCAATACCGGCCTCACCCAGCTGTTCGATCAGGCGGTCGACCGGAATGCCAACCACCGTTGCCAATTGTTTAACTGTTACGTCCGTCATGAACCCCCTCCGACGCGTTAGCCCTGCTGCTGATCGGCAAACCACGGTGCCCGCGCCGTCATGATCAAGGCTGCGGCCCGCTCAGCGCCGATACCTGTCATTTCGGTGAGATCATCCACGGCGAGTTCCGCCAGGTCTTCCATCGTGGTTACGCCTTGACTGGCAAGCAGGTAGGCCAGTTCCTCGTCCATGCCGTCCATTTCGCGTAAGTCCTGAGCAGGCTCCGAATCGCCGACCTGTTCTTCCGCGGCAATGGCGCGGGTCAGCAGGGCGTCGCGGGCCTGGTTACGCAGCAGCTCGACAATCTCCTCGTCGAACTCCTCGATTTCCAACATTTCATGGCTGGGTACGTAGGCAACCTCCTCAAGACTGGAGAAACCCTCCCGCACCAGAATTTCGGCAACCTCGTCATCGACGTTGAGCTGCTCGATGAACATCTGCCGCACGGATGCGGCCTCTTCGTCGCTCTTGGCTGCCGCCTGCGTTTCACTCATCACATTCAGCGTCCAGCCGGTGAGCTCGCTGGCCAGACGCACGTTCTGCCCGCCGCGGCCGATAGCCTGGGACAGCTTGTCCTCGGCCACCGCGATATCCATGGCGTGGGCGTCCTCGTCGACGACGATGGACACCACCTCGGCCGGCTGCATGGCATTGATGACGAACTGGGCCGGGTTCTCGTCCCACAGGACGATATCGACGCGTTCGCCGGCCAATTCGCCGGAGACACTCTGCACCCGCGACCCGCGCATACCGACGCAGGCGCCGACCGGATCGATACGGGTATCGGAACTCTTCACTGCGATCTTGGCACGCAGGCCCGGATCACGTGCGGCGCCCTTGATCTCGATGATGCCCGAGCTGATCTCCGGCACCTCGAGCGTAAACAGCTGGATCAGCAACTCGGGGGCCACGCGGCTGAGGAAGATCATCGGCCCGCGCGGCTCATGACGAACGTCCTTGAGATAGGCGCGGATCCGGTCGCCGTTGCGCACGGGCTCGCGCGGGATACCTTCCTCACGCGCAATCAGGCCCTCGACGTTACCGCCAAGGTCCACAAAGATATTGCCCCGCTCGATACGCTTGATGACGCCGCTGATCAGTTCACCCTTACGCGGCAGGTACTGCTGCACCACCTGGGCACGCTCGGCTTCGCGCACCTTCTGCACGATGACCTGCTTGGCGGTTTGTGCGGCAATCCGACCGAAGGCGGCATTCTCCATGGGCTCTTCGATATGGGTGTCGACCTCGGCATCGGCCTTGCGGCCCCTGGCCTCGGAGAGTGTCAGCTCACGGTCGGGGAATTCGATTTCGGCATCGTCGGGGAGCACTTGCCAGCGGCGAAAGGTTTCGTACTCGCCACTGCGCCTGTCGATGCTCACACGGACATCGACCTCGCGCCCTTCGAAACGCTTCTTTGCGGCCGAGGCCAATGCTGCCTCGATCGCCTCGAAAATGACATCCCGGCTGACGCCCTTCTCGTTCGAGACGGCATCGACGACCAACAGGATTTCCTTACTCATCTTTTTGCCTGCCCTCCGGCCCGGGGGTCGAAAAATCCGGTACCAGCCGCGCCTTGTCGATCTGGTCCAGCACCACATCCATTACGTCACCGTCCACATCGATCCGGACCTTGTCGCCTTCGCAATCGAGCAACACCCCAGCGAGTCGGCGACGACCGTTGACCGGCATGGCCAGCTGGATCTTCACCCGCTGCCCGGCGAATCGCCGGAAATGCTCGGCGGAGAACAAAGGCCGGTCCAGACCCGGCGAGGAGACTTCCAATGTGTAATGCCCGGAGATGGGATCATCGACATCGAGAATACCGCTGACCTGGTGACTGACCCGGGCGCAGTCATCGACACCCACCCCCGTGGGACTGTCGATATACACCCGCAGCAACCCATCGCCCTTGCCTGCGCGATACTCCACGCCGACCAACTCATAGCCCAGTGCCTGCACCGCGGGCGCCAGTCGAGAGGTCAGATTCAGTGGATCATGCTGCATCCGTTTTTTGCTCTCCGAAAACGAAAAATGGGCCCCAGGGCCCACTTCTCAGCCACAACGTGCTGACTTGCGACGCGGCACAAACATCAAAAGACGCTGTGGTCGGGCACCGCGTATAAAAAAAGGCCTCGAAGGGCCTTTTTTCTAAAAGTTGGTAGCGGGGGCAGGATTTGAACCTACGACCTTCGGGTTATGAGCCCGACGAGCTACCGGACTGCTCCACCCCGCACCAGAGCCAGCTATACTACCACGCAGTTCAGGCTTTGCAACCCCCCGGACACTTTCCGGTCAAATCGCGCGCGTCGCCAGCAAGCACAGGCCGAACAAGGCCGCCGGATACACGCCCAGCCCCACCATCGCCAGGCCATTGGCGCTGATCAGCACCTGCGTATCCAGAGCGCCTGCCGGCTTGCGATCATCGCTCGCGCTGTCGAAATACATAAATTTGACCACCCGCAGGTAGTAGAACGCACCGATGACCGAGGTCACCAGGGCGAACACCGCCAGCGCCGTGTATCCGGCAGCCACGGCCGCCTCCAGGACATAAAGCTTGGCCCAGAAGCCCACGAGCGGTGGGATGCCGGCCATGGACATCATCACCAGCAGCATCAACACCGCCAGCCAGCTTGATCGTTCATTCAGGCCTTTGAGGTCTTCGATGTGGTCGATCTCGATGCCCGCCCGCCCCAGCACCAGCATGATCCCGAACGCACCCAGCACCATGATCGCGTAGGTGATCGTGTAGAACATGGCCGCCGCATAGCCTTCGGCCGTGCCGGTGAGCACACCGAGAAGAATGAAGCCGACATGCGAGATCGTCGAGTACGCGAGCATCCGGCGCATTTGCGTCTGGGCAATCGCCACCAGATTGCCCAAGGCCAGCGACAAGGCCGCGAGCACCGCGAGAATCGGCCCCCAGTCGCTGAGCAAGCCGCCCAGACCGTCGGCCAGCACACGCATGACCAATGCGAATGCAGCGATCTTCGGCGCGGAGCCCACGAACAACGTCACCGGGGTCGGCGCACCCTGGTAGACATCCGGCAGCCACATATGAAAAGGCACCGCCCCCAGCTTGAACGCCAGCCCGACGACGACAAAAGCCAGGGCGAACGCCAGAATCAACTTGCCTTCGCTCCCCTCGGCGACGGCCCCGCCGATGGCGGCCAAGTCGATGCTACCGGTGGCGCCGTAAAACATGGAAATACCGTACAACAACATGCCCGATGCCAGCGCACCCAGGACGAAGTACTTCATCGCCGCCTCGGCCGCATTGCCGGAGTCGCGATCGAAGGCCACCAGCGCATACAACGACAGCGACAATAGCTCCAGGCCCAGATAGACAGTCAGGAAACTGTGGGCCGAAATCATCACCATCATGCCGAGGGTGGCGAACAGGCCCAAGGTGTAGAACTCGCCTCGAGTCAGCCCTTTGACCTTCAGGTAGTCGCGGCTATAGAGGAAGACAGCCGCCACCACCAGCAAGGTGGCGACCTTAAGCACATCCGCCATGGGGTCGCGGACGAAGTGCCCGTCGAAGCTGACGACATCGGTGCCAAAGCCTGTGATCACCACCACGGCGGTAACCAGCAGCGAGACCTGCGAGAGCGCATAGGTCACGTAGCGGCGGGCATCGTCCATCCAGACGTCCACCACCAACACGATGCACACCAGGGCCAGAAGCACCATCTCTGGAGCGGCGGCGGCAAAATTCGGGGCCATGAAACTCATTGGTATCGTCCCTAGAGGTGGCGGGTCAGAGCTTGGACACGGTGATGTGCTGCACCAGGTTATCCACCGTGGCATGCATCACCGACACCAAGGGGTCGGGCCAGACCCCGAGCCCCAGCACCATCACTGCCAACAGACCCAGCATGACGAACTCGCGGCGGTTGATATCCGTCAGCTCGGCGACGTTGCTGTTGCCGACCTCGCCGAAGAACACCCGCTTGACCATCCACAAGGTGTAGGCGGCACCGAGGATCAGTGTCAGCGCCGCCAGGAATGCGATCCAGAAGCTGGACTTGAAGCTGGCGAGAATCACCATGAACTCACCGACGAAACCGGAGGTCCCCGGCAACCCGGCATTGGCCATGGCGAACAGCACGGCGAAGGCCGCGAACACCGGCATGGTGTTCACCACGCCGCCGTAGTCGGCAATCTGGCGCGAGTGCACGCGGTCGTACAACACCCCGACGCACAGGAACAGTGCACCGGAAATGAAGCCGTGCGACACCATCTGCACCATGCCGCCTTCGATGCCCATAGCCGCGCCGGACAGACTGCCGGTATTACGCGATATGCCGAAAACGATGAAGAAGCCCAGTGTGACGAAACCCATGTGGGCGATCGACGAGTAGGCGATGAGTTTCTTCATATCCTGCTGCACCAGCGCCACCAGACCGATATACACCACCGCCACCAGGGACATGGTGATGACCAGCCAGTCCAGCGTCGCGGCCGCATCGGGGGTGATGGGCAGACTGAAACGCAAAAAGCCATAGCCGCCGATTTTCAAGGTGATCGCCGCCAGGATCACCGAACCGCCTGTTGGTGCCTCGACGTGGGCATCAGGCAGCCATGTGTGCACCGGCCACATTGGCACCTTCACCGCAAATGCGGCTAGGAAAGCGAGGAAGATCAGAATCTGTTCGTTGAGGTTCAGCTGCAACTGGTGGAAGTCCAGAATGCTGAAGCTGCCGGACTGGAAATACATGTACACCAGGGCAATCAGCATGAACACCGAGCCCAGAAAGGTGTACAGGAAGAACTTGATGGTTGCATACACCCGTCGCGGCCCACCCCAGATGCCGATGATCAGGAACATCGGGATCAGCATCGCCTCGAAGAACACGTAGAACAGGATGGCGTCGACGGCGGCGAATACGCCGATCATCAGGCCTTCCATGATCAAGAAGGCGGCCATGTACTGCGCCACACGCACCTGCACGACTTCCCATGCGGCAATCACCACCAACACGGTAGTGAAGCTTGTCAGCAGGATCAGCGGCATGGAGAAGCCGTCGACGCCCAGGTGATAGTTGATGTTGAACGCCGGTACCCAGGGCACCAGTTCCTGGAACTGCATGGCCGCGGTCGCGGGATCGAAGACACCATATAAAGGCAGCCCCACCACGAAGCTGGCGATCGCCACGGTCAAAGCCAGGCGCTTTGCCTTGAGCGGCGCATCATCCCCCACGAACAGCACCGCGATGCCGCCGAGAATGGGCAACCAGATGACAAGACTGAGCAACGGCATTTCGCTTAGCATTCAGGCTCTTCCAGACATTAGCGGGCGACGATCCAGGTCAGGAAGGCGAGCAGCCCCAGGATCATGGCGAAGGCATAGTGATAAAGCAGGCCGGACTGGACCTGCCGGACCACGGCGGATAGCCAGCCAACGGTACGCGCAACCCCGTTGACCAGCAGACCGTCGATCAGCCCGGCGTCGCCGTACTTCCACAGACCGCGGCCGATGAACCGGCTGCCGGCGGCCAGATAGCGTTCGTTGAAGGCATCGAAACCGTACTTGTTCTCGAGCACGCTGTAGACCCAGCCGGATTTCGCCTTAATGGCGGCGGGCAGATCCGGGCGCTTGAGATAGAGGTACCAGGCACTGACCACGCCGGCGAGCGCCAGCCAGAACGGCAGGGTAACCACCGCATGCAAGGCGTAGGAGAACGGGCCGTGGTAGTGCTCCGCCAAATAAGCCATGGCCGGATGCGCCTCGCCGTCAACGTGGATGCTCGTGGCGAAGAAATCCCCGAAAAGCATTGGGCCAATCGTAAACAGGCCGATGAACATCGACGGAATCGCCAGCAGGATCAACGGCACGGTGACCACCCACGGTGTCTCGTGCGGCTCACCGCCGCCGTGATGGTGATCGTCGTGCCCGTGGTGCTCATCGTGTTTGACATGACGGAAGCGTTCCTCGCCGTGGAAGACCAGGAAGTACATGCGGAAGGAATAGAACGCCGTGACGAATACGCCGATGAGCACGGCGAAGTACGCGAAGCCGGAGCCCGGAATGTTCGCGCTGTGAGCCGCCTCGATGATGTTCTCCTTGGAGTAGAAGCCAGAGAAGAACGGGGTGCCGATCAGCGCCAGCGAGCCGACCAGCGAGGTGATCCAGGTTATGGGCATGTACTTACGCAGCCCGCCCATGTTGCGAATATCCTGGTCGTGGTGCATGCCGATGATAACCGAGCCGGCGGCCAGGAAAAGCAAGGCTTTGAAGAAGGCGTGGGTCATCAGATGGAACACGGCCACCGAGTAGGCCGATGCGCCCAGGGCCACGGTCATGTAGCCCAACTGCGACAGCGTGGAGTACGCTACCACCCGCTTGATGTCATTCTGGATGATGCCCAGGAAGCCCATGAACAGGGCAGTGATGGCACCGATGACGATGACGAAGGACAAGGCCGTCGTGGATAGTTCGAACAGCGGTGACATGCGCGCCACCATGAAGATGCCCGCGGTCACCATCGTGGCGGCGTGGATCAGTGCGGAGATCGGCGTCGGGCCTTCCATCGAATCCGGCAGCCAGACATGCAGCGGCACCTGCGCGGATTTGCCCATAGCGCCGATGAACAGCAGGATGCAGATCACCGTCATCAGCGACCACTCGGTACCCGGGAACACCTGGTACGTTGCATCGGCGAACAACGGTGCGGCGGCGAACACGTCGGCGTAGTCGAGGCTGTTGAAGGTCATCAGCACCGCAGCGATGCCCAGCAGGAAGCCGAAGTCACCCACCCGGTTGACCAGAAAGGCCTTCATGTTGGCGAAAATGGCGCTCGGGCGCTTGTACCAGAAGCCGATCAGCAGGTAGGACACAAGACCCACCGCCTCCCAGCCGAAGAACAGCTGCAGAAAGTTGTTGGACATCACCAACATCAGCATCGAGAACGTGAACAAGCTGATGTAGGCGAAGAAACGCTGGTAGCCGGGGTCGTCAGCCATATAGCCGATGGTGTAAATGTGCACCATGAGGCTGACGAAGGTCACCACGGTGATCATCATCACCGTCAGGCTATCGACCAGGAAGCCGACCTCCATCTGGATACCGTCGGATACCAACCATGTGTAGACCGGACCGTTGAAGTCCGGCGCACCACCGAAGACATGGTGGTTCATGACCACCAGCGACAGCACGAAGGATGCGGCCACACCGGCGATGGTGACCCAGTGGGCGGCGGAGCGGCCGATCGCCTTGCCGAACAGGCCGGCGACGATCGCGCCGATCAGCGGCGCCAGCACCAGTGCGAGATAAATGTTCTCCATCGGGTCAGCCCTTCATGGTGTCCAGATCGGCGACGCTGATGGTTCTTCGGCTGCGGAACAGCACCACCAGAATGGCCAACCCGATGGCCGACTCGGCGGCGGCCACGGTGAGGATGAAAAACACGAACACCTGCCCGGCCGTATCGCCCAGGAAGTGCGAGAAGGTGACGAAATTGAAGTTCACCGCCAGCAGCATCAACTCGATGCACATGAGCAACACGATGACGTTCTTCCGGTTCAGGAAGATGCCCGCGATGCTGAGGCAAAACAGAATCGCCCCAAGAATGAGGTATTCGGTTGCCGTGATCATCCTTCCCCCACTTGCAAGAAACCGTTGTCGCCGCGCATGCAGCCTGACACCCGCGTCGCCATCAGCGGCGCTTTTCCGAAGCCATCTTCACCAATGTCACCCGATCGCGCCGATTGACCACTACCTGCCGGCCCGGATTCTGGTACTTGGTCTCCGGACGCGTGCGCAAGGTCAGTGAAATCGCCGCCACGATGGCCACCAGCAGAATCACTGCGGCGATCTCGAACGGGTAGACATAAAACGTGTACAAGACACTGCCCAGAGCCTTTGTATTGCTGTAATCGGCTGCCGCCGCGGGCGGACTGGCCATCCCGGCGAACGGACTGTCATGAGCGCCCAGCACCAGTGCCATCTCGATGACGATGACCAGGGCGACCGCCGCACCCAGCGGCAGGTAACGCGTAAAGCCCTCGCGAATCGGCGTGATGTTGATATCCAGCATCATGATGACGAACAGGAACAACACCATTACCGCGCCGACATACACCAGCACCAAAGCAATCGCCAGGAACTCGGCCTCCAGCAGCAGCCACAGCGCGGCACTGGTGAAGAAGCACAGCACCAGGAACAGCACGGCGTGAACCGGGTTGCGCACGCTGATCACCCGCGAGGCGGAGAACACCAGTATCGTGGCAAACACATAGAACAGAAATTGCTCAAAGCCCATTGCGTAGTCTGCCTTGCCGTTAGCGATAAGGGGCGTCGACGGCCCGGTCGGCGGCAATCTGGGCTTCGTACTTGTCCCCGATGGCCAACAGTTTTTCTTTGGTCATGATCTGCTCGCCCCGATTCTCGAAGTGGTAGTCGAACAACCGCGTCTCCACGATCGAGTCGACGGGGCACGCCTCCTCGCAGAAGCCACAGAAGATGCACTTGAACAGATCGATGTCATAGCGCGTGGTACGCCGCGTGCCATCGTCGCGCTGTTCGGACTCGATAGTGATGGCCAACGCCGGACATACCGCCTCGCACAGCTTGCAGGCGATGCAACGCTCCTCTCCGTTGGGGTAGCGGCGCAATGCGTGCAAGCCGCGGAAACGCGGCGACTGCGGCGTCCGCTCTTCAGGGTAGAACACTGTAGTCTTGCGGGCGAACAGGTACTTGCCGGTGAGGCGCAACCCCAGCAACAACTCCCACAGAGCGAAACTCTTGACGTATTGGCGAAGGGAATTCATTGAGCGCTCCCGCCTTTAGTACCAGGGACCGAAGCCGGTCAGATGGAACACGGCCACGACCACCAACCATACGATGGTCACAGGGATGAACACCTTCCAGCCCAGGCGCATGATCTGGTCATAGCGATAACGCGGGAAGGTGGCGCGGAACCAGAGAAAGAAAAACAGGAAGAAGGCAATCTTCAGGCAGAACCAGTGCAAGCCGTCGGTGCCCAGCAGCGGGATGCTCTGCAGCAACGGTATGCCCTGGAACGGCGACAACCAGCCGCCGAGGAACATCACCGCAGCCAGGCCCGAGATCAGCACCATGTTGGCGTATTCGGCCAGGAAGAACAGGGCAAAGGCGACGCCCGAGTACTCGACATGGAAGCCGGCGACGATCTCCGACTCGCCCTCGGCGACATCGAAAGGCGCGCGGTTGGTCTCGGCCACACCGGCGATGAAATAGACCACTGCCAAGGGGAACAGCGGCAGCCAATACCAGTGCAGAATGCTGCCGGACTGGCCATGGACGATATCGTTGAGGTTGAGGCTGCCGGAGGTCATCAACACACCGACCAGGGCGAAGCCCATGGCGATTTCATAGGCGACGATCTGAGCCGCCGAACGCATGGCGCCCAGGAAGGCGTACTTGGAGTTCGAGGCCCAGCCGGCGATGATCACGCCGTACACCGCCAGCGAGGTGAGCGCCAACAGGTAGAGCAAGCCGGCGTCGATATCGGTGAGCACCATGTTCTCGGAGAACGGTATGACCGCCCAGGCCACCAGGGCGGGAGCGAGTGAGAGCATGGGGGCGAGGATGAACAGGAAGCGGCTGGCGTCGGTCGGGATGACCACTTCCTTGAGCAGGAGCTTGATCACGTCCGCAAACGGCTGCAACAAGCCGAACGGCCCCACGCGGTTGGGCCCGATGCGCGTCTGGATGGCCCCGATCACCCGCCGTTCCGCGTAGGTGAGCATGGCCACGGTCAGGATCACCGGCAGCAGAATGACCGCGATCTTGATCGTTATCCAGATGAGTTCGATTACGGTTTCCACGCTAGTCTCGTCTCGTCATGCCGTCTTGCGACGGCGCATCCCGTTCAACCGCCCGCAGGCGGCGCATTCTACGCCGCAATGACCTCGACCGGTCCGATCAATGCACCCAGCGCGGTCCCCGCCGCAATGGCCACACAGCCATCGGGAACCGTCGCGTCGACGACCACCGGCAGGCGAGCGGTGTCACCGGCCTGGCTCACCGCGGCCTCACCACCGTCGGTAAGCTTCAGCTCCTCAGCCATGCGGGCGTTGATCCGCACCGCGACAGGTGGATTCAACGGGGTACCCTGCAAGGGCTGCGACCGACGCACCAGGGCATCGCTGCGGTAGATGGGCACCTCGCCCAGCCGCAACAGGCCATCGGGGCGATAGGCCACCGGCGCGCCGCAGTCGACCAGGTTATCCGCCACTACGGCCGCACAATGCGAAAGCGCCTCGTCAAGAACGGCGGTGGAGTCCATGAAGTCGAAGCCGTCCAGGTCGAACTGATTGCCCAGTACTCGCAGGACCTTCCAGCCCGGACGCGCTTCGCCCACCGGCTTCAGGGCCCCGGCAAAGCCTTGTGCCCGCCCCTCAAGGTTGGCAAAGGTGCCTGATGTTTCGGCAAACGTCCCCATCGGCAGGGCGGCGGTGATCCACGGTGCCATGTCCGCATCCATGAACGGGCTGATGCTGATCACCGCCTCTGCCGCCGCCAATGCGGTGCGTGCGGTCTGCGCATCCGAACCGTCGGCGATCGGCTCGGCACCGAACAGCACATAGGCCTTGCGGGGCTGGGCCAGCATACGGCCCGCATCCAGCCCCGGACTTGCCACGGCCTGGCCGCCCGGCCCGCGGTGCGGCACCGCACCGGCGAGCCAAGCACCGGTCGTGTTGCCACCGGCAGGTACATAACCCAGTTGCGAGCCCGTGTGGCGGGCGATGTAGACTGCCAGCGCGCGCAAGGCCGCAAATGCCGGGTGGCTGAAGGCCACCTGCCCCACGATCACCAGCCCCCGCTCGGCCTTGCTCAAAGCCTCGGCGATGGCCGTGTGCCGGCTATCGACATCGACTCCTTTGAGAAGCGCGTCCACCCCCTCAAGCTTGGCGATCTTGCGGCTGCGAGCCAGAGCGACGGCCACGGCCGCCAATTCGGAGACAAAGCGGGCCGGATCGCCGACGCACTCGCCGGCCAATGCGACCCGGTAGTCGTAGTGGCGCGGGTTCACGGCCATCAACAGCGCACCGGCACGATGGGCCTTGCGCAGGCGGTGGGCCAGCAATGGCGCCTCCATACGCAGGTCACTGCCAATCAACAATGCAGCATCGACCGTGTCGTATTCGATGAACGGCAGGCCGGACGACGGATAGACCGGGTCATGCGCATCGTCGGAGAAGTCGGATTGGCGCAGGCGATGGTCGATATTGCCGATGCCCAGGGCACGCGCCCATTTTTGCAGAAGGTAAAGCTCTTCCAGCGTGGCGGTCGGCGAGGCCAACACACCGACCGCATCCGCGCCGTGACGGTCGATCACACCCTGGAGCTGGGTCTTCACCGCGGCCAGGGCCTCAGCCCAACCCACCGCCTTGAGCTCGCCGTCCAGGCGGACCTTGGCAGTGAGCAGGCGATCGTCGGCGTATACGCCTTCATAGCTGAAACGGTCGCGATCGGCGATCCAGACCTCGTTGACTGCCTCGTTGTCCCGCGGCACGACGCGCTTGAGCACATTGCGCAACACGTGCAGGTATAAATTCGCACCGACCCCATCGTGCGGCGATACGGCCGGGTGCTGGACGTATTCCCACGAGCGCCCGGTAAACCGCGACGGCTTGGCCGTCAGTGCACCGACCGGGCACAGGTCGATGACGTTGCCGGAGATCTCGGACACCAGGCTCTTTTCGACATAGGTACCGATCTCCAGATGCTCACCACGACCGGTGCCGCCCAGCTCGCGCAAGTTGGCGATTTCCTCGCCGAAGCGCACGCAGCGGGTGCAATGGATGCAACGGGTCATCTCGGTGGCGACCAGCGGACCGATGTCCTTGTCGCGAACGACCCGCTTGCGCTCCACGAACTGGGAGACATCGCGACCGTAGCCCATGGCCACGTCCTGCAGCTCGCACTCGCCACCCTGGTCGCAGATCGGGCAATCCAGGGGGTGGTTGATGAGCAGGAACTCCATCGTGCTTTTCTGCGCGGCGATGGCTTTGGGCGAGGTCGTGTAGACCTCCATGCCGTCCATCACCGGCGTGGCGCAGGCCGGGAGCGGCTTGGGCGCCTTGATCACTTCCACCAGACACATGCGGCAGTTGGCGGCAACCGACAGCTTGCTGTGATAGCAAAAGCGCGGAATGTGGATGCCGGCCGCGTCGGTGACCTCGATGAGCATGGCGCCCTTGCGGGCTTCGAGCTCGCGGCCGTCGACGGTGATCTTGACCTTATCGTCACTCATGTCTTAGTCCCAGGCCCGCGCTCATGCAGCATGGTCGACGCCAAGGTCGACCATGCTGCGTTTGTGCTCGATGTAATAGGCGAATTCGTGGCGGTAATGCTTGATGAAGCTGCGCACGGGCATGGCCGCGGCGTCACCCAGGGCACAAATGGTGCGCCCTTCGATCTTGCTCGCCACATCGTCCAGTCGGTCGATGTCCTCCGGCCTGCCTTGCCCGTCGACGATTCGGCACAGCATGCGGTACAGCCAGCCGGTGCCTTCCCGGCAGGGCGTGCATTGGCCACAGGACTCGGAATAGTAGAAACGCGAGATGCGACGCAGCATCTTCACCATGTCGGTGGTCTCGTCCATGACGATGACCGCACCCGAACCGAGCATGGACCCACCCTGCTTGGAGATGGAGTCGTAGTCCATGTTGAGCGTCATCATCACATCGCCGGGCACGACCGGCACCGAGGAGCCGCCGGGGATCACCGCCTTGAGCTTGCGACCGCGCCAGATACCGCCGCACAGATCGAGCAGGTCCTTGAACGGCGTCCCGAGCGGGATTTCGTAATTGCCCGGTTTCTCCACATGCCCCGAGACGGAGAAGATCTTGGGACCACCGGCACCTTGGATGCCCATCTCGGCAAACCACTGCGCACCGTTGCGGAGGATGTACGGCGCGGACGCCAGTGACTCGGTGTTGTTGATGGTGGTCGGCTTGCCGTACAAACCGACGTTGGCCGGGAACGGCGGCTTGAAACGCGGCTGACCCTTCTTGCCTTCCAGCGACTCCAGCAAAGCGGTCTCTTCACCGCAGATGTACGCACCGGCACCGAGCGTGGGATAGAGGTCGAAATCGATCCCCGAGCCCTGAATATTCTTGCCCAGCAGCCCGGCCGCATAGGCCTCTTTCACGGCTTGCTCGAAGCGCTGATACGGCTCGTCCATGAACTCGCCGCGCATGTAGTTGTAGCCGACGGTCGCACCCATGGCGAAACCGGCGATGGCCATGCCCTCGACCAGCGCATGCGGGTTGAAACGCAGGATGTCCCGGTCCTTGCAGGTGCCGGGCTCGGACTCGTCCGAGTTGCACACCAGGTATTTCTGTACCGGTGCCTTGCGCGGCATGAAGCTCCATTTGAGCCCGGTCGGGAAGCCCGCGCCACCACGGCCGCGCAGACCGGATTGCTTGACCTCGTCGACCACTTGTTCCGGCGTGAGCTCGCCGGCGAGGATTTTCTTCCAACCCTCGTAGCCACCGAGCTTGGTGTAGGTATCCATCGACCACGGTGTGTCATGGCCGAGGGTGGAGTAGATCAGTTGATTGATCTGCATGGGATCACTCCATGTTATCGAGAATCTCGTCCACCTTTTCGGGTGTGAGATTCTCGTAGTAGACGTGATCGACCTGCATCATTGGCGCCGATGCGCAGGCGGCGAGGCATTCTTCTTCACGCTTGAGGTAGAACTTGCCGTCGGGCGTGCTCTCCCCAAGGCGGATGCCGAGCTTCTTCTCCAGATGGGCCAGGATCTCGTCGGAACCCCGCAGCATGCAGGAGACGTTGGTGCACAGCGCGATCGAATGACGACCGCACGGCTTGAGCTCGAACATCGAGTAGAAGGTCGCCGCCTCGTAGACCACGATGGGGTCCAGACCCAAGTACTCGGCCACAGCGTCCATCAGGTCGGTGGTCAGGAACCCCCGGTTCTCATGCTGTACCTCGCGCAGGGCGCCGAGCACGGCCGAGCGCTTCTGGTCGGCGGGGTAGCGGCCGACCCAGTCGTCGATCACATGGCGGGCATGGTCGGACAACAGGTGCAGTTTGCTCTCTTGCGCGCTCATCAGCGGTCGATCTCCCCGAACACGATGTCCTGCGTACCGATGATGGCGACGACATCGGCCAGCATGTGGCCTGCGGCCATTTCGTTCATTGCCGACAAATGAGCAAACCCGGGCGCCCGCACCTTGAGCCGGTAGGGTTTGTTCGCGCCATCGGAGATCAGATAGACCCCGAACTCGCCTTTGGGGTGTTCGACGGCGGCGTAGACTTCGCCCTCGGGTACGCAGTAGCCCTCGGTGAACAGCTTGAAGTGATGGATGAGGGCCTCCATGTCCTCTTTCATCAGCTCACGGCTCGGCGGTGTGATCTTGTGGTCGTCGAGAATGACCCGACCAGGGTTTGCCCGCAGCCAGTCCACACACTGTTTGATGATGCGATTTGACTGCCGCATCTCCTCGACCCGCACGAGATAGCGGTCATAGCAATCGCCGTTGCGACCGATCGGGATATCGAAATCCATGCGGTCGTAGACTTCGTACGGCTGCTTCTTGCGCAAATCCCAGGCAATACCCGAACCGCGCAGCATGGGGCCGGTAAAGCCCAGCGCCAGGGCGCGTTCGGGACTGACCACACCCACATCCACCGTGCGTTGCTTCCAGATGCGATTGTCGGTGAGCAGGGTTTCGTACTCATCGACCCGCCCCGGGAAACGCTCAGTGAAGGCTTCGATGAAATCGAGCATGGTGCCGTCGCGCGTGGCGTTCAGTGCGTCGCATTCCTTCTGCGAGCGGAACTTGTTCGCCTCATACTTGGGCATAGACGCAGGCAAGTCGCGGTATACCCCGCCGGGACGGTAATAGGTGGCATGCAGACGGGCGCCGGAGACCGCCTCGTAGCAGTCCATCAAATCCTCTCGCTCGCGGAAGCAATAGAGGAACATCGTCATGGCCCCGATATCCAGGCCATGGGCGCCCAGCCACATCAGGTGGTTGAGAATACGGGTGATCTCATCGAACATCACCCGGATGTACTGGGCACGCAGCGGCGGCTCGATGCCGAGGAGCTTCTCTATGGCCAGGACGTAGCCGTGCTCGTTGCACATCATCGAGACGTAGTCGAGACGGTCCATATAGCCGATCGACTGGTTGAACGGCTTGGACTCGGCCAGCTTCTCGGTGCCGCGATGCAGCAGGCCGACGTGCGGATCGGCACGCTGGATGACCTCACCGTCCATCTCCAGCACCAGGCGCAACACACCGTGCGCAGCCGGGTGCTGGGGGCCGAAGTTCAGTGTGTAATTGCGGATCTCAGGCATCAGCGGCCCCCTGCGGACGCGTGCGCTCCCCGTAGCGCTGATCTTTGCGAATGACCCGCGGCACCAGCACGCGTGGTTCGATGCTTACAGGCTCGTAGATCACCCGCCCGCGTTCGGGGTCGTAGCGCATCTCGACATGCCCGATCAGCGGGAAGTCCTTGCGGAAGGGATGACCGACGAAGCCGTAGTCGGTCAGCAGGCGACGCAAGTCCGGGTGGCCGTCGAAGACAATGCCGAAAAGATCGAAAGCCTCTCGTTCGAACCAATTCGCCGACGGCCACAAATCGACCAACGAGGGTACGACCGGCAGGTCGTCATCGCTGGCGAACACTCGGACCCGCAGACGCTGGTTGTACTCCAGCGACAGCAGATGGTAGACCGCCGCAAAGCGATTGGGCATGGACGAGCCCCTGGCGCTCACACCCGCCAGGGCGGCCGGGCCACGGCCGATGGTTCGCTCGCTCACTCCACGGGAAAACCCCTGCCCGGTGGACTCGACCGTGGCCCACTCCGTATCGCCATAGGCGGCGTAATCGACACCACAGACATCGATCAGCTCGGCGAACTTGAACGGCGCCTCGTCACGCAAGGCGGTAAACAAGCTCAGCGCCTTGTCGGGTGCCACCTCAAGCGTGGTTTCGCCACGATCATCCTTGATGGCGGTGGGGATCTCGCCAAACCGTACGCGCAGCGCGTCGGCCAATCCGACAGCCTCTTCTGACATGCCAGGTCCTCAGCGAGCGATGGTGTTGGTACGACGGATCTTGCGCTGCAGCTGAATGATGCCGTAGAGCAGCGCCTCCGCAGTAGGTGGACACCCGGGAACGTACACGTCGACCGGCACGATGCGGTCGCAACCGCGCACGACCGCGTAGGAGTAGTGGTAGTAGCCGCCGCCGTTGGCGCAGGAGCCCATGGAAATCACCCAGCGCGGCTCGGCCATTTGGTCATAAACCTTGCGCAGCGCCGGCGCCATTTTATTGACCAGAGTACCGGCGACGATCATGACATCGGACTGACGCGGACTGGGTCTAAAGATGACACCGAAGCGATCCAGGTCATAGCGCGCCGCACCGGCATGCATCATTTCGACCGCGCAGCAGGCCAGGCCGAACGTCATGGGCCACATGGAACCGGTACGTGCCCAGTTGACCACGGAGTCGACGGTCGTGACCGCCCAACCCTTGTCGAGGACGTTGTTCATTCCCACTCCAAGGCTCCCTTCTTCCACTCGTAGATGAAGCCGATCACCAGAATGCCGAGGAAGATCGCCATGGCAACGAACCCGAACACACCGATGTCATCGAGCACCACGGCCCAGGGAAACAGAAAGGCGATCTCGAGATCGAAGATGATGAACAGGATGGCGACCAGGTAATACCGGACATCGAACTTCATGCGCGTATCTTCGAACGCCTCGAAGCCGCACTCGTAGGGCGAGAGCTTCGCCGCATCAGGCCGATTGGGGCTGAAGACGAAGCCGATCGTCATCAGGGCCACCGCCAAACCCGCCGCGATGACCATGAACACTAAAACGGGGAGATAGTTCTCCAGCATCCGCTTACGTCCTTACGTCGTGACCTTTGCGGCGGAGCGCGCCCGCCGGGCGCCCGGCGGGCGCAGGAGGAAATCCGCCGCATTTTAGGAACTTCGCCACCCGCAAGTCAAACCGAACTCGCCTGGTGCGACGCACAAAGCAATTTAAAATCAAAAGCTTACGAATTTCATCGAAAATAAGCCACGGATCATGAATCACCGTGACCCATAAAAAAGGCACCGTAGCGGGTGCCTTTTCGAATTGGTGCCGATGGCCGGACTCGAACCGGCACGCCTTGCGGCACTACCCCCTCAAGATAGCGTGTCTACCAATTCCACCACATCGGCTAAAAACTACTGCGCCGGAGGCGCTTGCGGCACATCCGGTATATCGGACTCCACAACCGGCTCCGCAGGCTCCACCTGCTCGGTCGGCACGATACGATCCACGACACTGGTCGGCTCGACCCGCTGCGTGGCGAAGTATGCCAGAGTCAGGCTCGTGACGAAAAACCCTACTGCAAGCAGAGCGGTGGTTCGGCTCATGAAATTTGCCGAGCCGCGCGAACCGAACACTGTCGATGATGCGCCGCTGCCAAACGCCGCACCGGCATCGGCACCCTTGCCCTGCTGCAACAACACGAAAGCCACCAGCCCTACGCTGATCAGAACGTGGCCCACGACCAGAATCGAGTGAATCACTATAACCCTGCCTCTAAAGAGCTCACCCGGCTGAGGCGGCGATCGCGAGGAACGCATCCGCCTGTAGCGACGCCCCCCCGATCAAGCCACCGTCGATGTCCGGCTGAGCCAGCAACTGCCCGGCATTCTCCGGCTTCATGCTGCCGCCGTAAAGAATCCGAATCGAGCCGGCGATATTAGCATCAGCCAAAGCCAGTTGACTACGGATAAACGCATGTACAGCCTGCGCCTGCTCCGGGCTGGCCGTTTTGCCGGTACCGATGGCCCACACCGGCTCATACGCGATGACCGCATCGGCCAGGGCGGCAATGCCGACCCGCTTCATCACTACAGTCAATTGCCGCCCCACGACGGCTTCCGTGGCGCCAGCCTCGCGCTCCGCAAGCGTCTCACCGAGACAGAATACCGGCGTAAGCCCCGCCTGCCTCGCGGCCATGAACTTGCCGGCGACCAGATCGTCGGACTCGCCGTGCAAGGTGCGCCGCTCGGAGTGACCCACCAGTGCCCAGCGCGCCCCCAGGTCGGCCAGCATCGCCGCGCTGATCTCACCGGTGTATGCGCCGTCGTCGCCATTCACACTGACATCCTGCCCACCCCAGCTTATGGCCGAGCCGGCCAGCAGATCGGCCACTGCCGGCAAATAGACCGCCGGGGGCAACACTGCCAACTCGACCTCGCCCGTGGCCGACACCCCATCGCGTAGGGCTCGGCACAGCGAGCGCACGGTGTCCAACCTGCCGTTCATTTTCCAGTTTCCTGCGATCAAACGACGACGCATAGGGTCCATGTCTCCTAAGGGTTGTAACGGTGACTCAGTCCGCACCGACGTTGATGATTTCCGCCACCACGACGGCAAGATCCTCGGCCAACTGCCCGACCTGGACGCCGTCTCGCCCCTCGACCATCACCCGGATCAGCGGCTCGGTGCCCGAGGGCCGCAGCAGTACGCGCCCAACGCCATCCAGTTGTCGCTCCACTTCACGCACGGCATCGGCCAGGGGACCGTGCCCATTCAGGTCGACCCGCCGCTTGAGCGGCACGTTGACCATGCGCTGGGGATACTTTGTCATGCCACTGCAAAGCCGCTGCAGCGATTGACCGCTGTCGCTCATCGCCGCCATGACCTGGAGGGCGGAAACGATGCCATCTCCGGTGGTGGTGCGATCGAGGCAGATGATGTGCCCCGAACTCTCCCCGCCCAGAACGCAGCCGTGGGACACCATGGCTTCGAGCACGTAGCGGTCTCCTACCTTGGCCCGGTGAAGCGTCAGGCCCAGCCCGTTGAGGGCCTCTTCAAGGCCATAGTTGCTCATCAGGGTACCCACCACACCGCCGCCCAGCTGCCCGGCGGCGAGCCGGTGACGGGCAATGACGTAGAGCAACTCGTCACCGTCGACCACCTCGCCGGTGTGATCGACCATGATCACGCGGTCCCCGTCGCCATCGAAGGCCACGCCCAGATCGGCGCCGTGGGCCAGCACGGCTTGACGCAATACCGCCGGGTGCGTAGAGCCGCAATCGAGATTGATGTTCAGACCGTCAGGCGCTACAGCCAGCGGTATGACCCGCGCGCCGAGCTCGGCGAACACCGACGGCGCCACTTGATAGGTCGCGCCGTTGGCGCAGTCCACGACAACGGTGAGGCCGGCAAAATCGATATGGCTCGGCACGGTACTCTTGCAGAACTCGATGTAACGGCCGCCGGCATCGACGATACGCTCGGCCTTGCCCAACCGTGCGCCGTCCACGGTCGCCATCGGCTCATCGAGCAAGTGCTCGATCCGTATCTCCAAGGCATCGGACAGCTTGCGCCCGTCACGACCGAAGAACTTGATACCGTTGTCGGAGAACGCGTTGTGCGATGCGCTGATCACGATTCCGGCACTGGCATGCAGGGTGCGCGTGAGGTAGGCGATCGCCGGCGTGGGCATGGGTCCGAGCAAGGCGATGTTCACGCCAGCGGCGGACAATCCCGCCTCCAGCGCCGACTCGAACATATATCCCGAAATACGTGTGTCCTTGCCGATCAGGACTTTGTTCTTGCCGCTGCCGGCAAGCGCACGCCCGGCGGCCCAGCCCAACCTGAGCATGAAGTCCGCCGTGATCGGCGGCTCGCCGACGCGCCCGCGGATGCCATCGGTGCCAAAATATTTCTTATCCATACCAGATACCAAACGGCAGTGACTCTAGAGTCTCCTGCTGGCGAGATTAGCAGGTGCTAAACAAGCCTTCCCGCCTCCACGGCCGCCACGACCGCTAGCGCATCCACGGTGGCGGCAACATCATGGGCGCGGATGATACGCGCCCCACCGGCTGCGGCAAGAACAGCGGCCGCCACACTGGCATGCAAACGCCCCTCGACCGGCCGGTCGCCGAGAATCCTGCCGAGCATCGATTTACGCGAAAGCCCGGCGAGCAGCGGAAGCCCCAGCACCGACAACGCATCCAACCGCTTGAGAAGACAAAGATTATGCTCGGCTGACTTGCCGAAGCCGAAACCCGGATCCAGAACCATGCGGGTGCGCTTGATTCCCGCCTGTTCGCAGGCCGCCACGCGCTGCGCGAGAAACGCGCGCACGTCCTCTACCACATCAGCATAGTGGGGCTGCTGTTGCATTGTTCGGGGCTCGCCCAACATGTGCATCAGGCACAACGCAACCCCATCTGTGGCAGCCACAGCCTCCAGCGCACCGTTCTGCCTGAGGGCATAGACGTCGTTGATCATGCCGGCACCGGCCGCGATCGCCTCACGCATGACCAAGGGCTTGCTGGTATCGACCGAGATGGGGACGGGAAGCTTCGACGCCAACGCGTCGACAAGCGGGACGATGCGCCGAAGCTCTTCAGCCTCGGCCACGGGCTCGGCACCGGGGCGGGTGGATTCGCCCCCGATGTCGATGATGGCCGCGCCGGCCTCGACCATGGCATAGGCCTGATCCAGCGCCCTATGCGCATCAAAGAAACGGCCACCGTCCGAAAATGAATCGGGGGTGACATTCAGCACCCCCATGACCTGTGGACGACTCAGCGCCAGGGTATGCCTGGCGCAGGTGAGCGACTCAATGCTGTTCGGCTGGTCCACCGATCGGTCCCTTACCGGTGTCCTTTTTGTCGTCGCCGGTTACCGCACCGCCCGAGCTTGCCGGGGGATCGGATTCGGAGACCAGATCGGCCGGCGGACGCGGCGGGCGCCCTTCCATGATGTCGTTGATCTGATCGACGTCGATGGTTTCGAACTTGATCAGCGCCTCGGCCATCATGTGCAGCTTGTCCATGTTGTCCTTGAGGATCTGCTCCGAGCGCAGGTAATTGCGATCGATGACCGAGCGGATTTCCTCGTCAATGGCATGGGCTGTCTCATCGGAGACATTCTTGTGCCGGGTGACTTGGCGGCCAAGGAACACCTCGCCGTCGTCCTCCGTGTACGTCAACGGACCCAGCCGTTCGGACAAGCCCCATTTTGTGACCATGTTGCGGGCGATGGCTGTGGCACGCTCGATGTCGTTGGACGCACCGGTAGTAACCATCTCGGGTCCGAAGATCAGCGACTCAGCCAGGCGACCGCCGAACAAACTGGAGATCTGGCTCTCGAGACGCTGCTTGGAATAGCTATAGCGGTCTGTCTCTGGCAGGAACATCGTCACACCCAAGGCTCGACCGCGGGGAATGATGGTGACCTTGTACACCGGGTCGTGGTCGGGAACGAGGCGGCCCACGATGGCATGCCCAGCCTCGTGATACGCGGTGAGCTTCTTCTCCTCGTCGCTCATCACCATGGACTTGCGCTCGGCGCCCATGAGGATCTTGTCCTTGGCCTTCTCGAAGTCGGCCATTTCGACCTCGCGCTTGTTGGAGCGCGCGGCGAACAAGGCAGCCTCGTTGACCAGGTTGGCGAGGTCAGCGCCGGAGAAACCCGGTGTACCGCGGGCGATCAGCAACGGCTTGACGTTGCTGGAGATCGGCACCTTGCGCATGTGCACCTTGAGAATGTGCTCGCGGCCACGCAAGTCGGGCAACGGCACGACGACCTGGCGATCGAAGCGTCCCGGGCGAAGCAATGCAGGGTCCAGCACATCCGGCCGGTTTGTCGCGGCGATGACGATGATGCCCTCGTTGCCCTCGAACCCGTCCATCTCGACCAGCAACTGGTTGAGCGTCTGCTCGCGCTCGTCGTGACCGCCACCCAGCCCTGCCCCGCGATGACGGCCGACGGCGTCGATCTCATCGATGAAAATGATGCACGGGGCGTGCTTCTTCGCCTGCTCGAACATGTCACGAACACGTGACGCGCCCACGCCGACGAACATCTCGACGAAATCGGAACCGGAGATGGAGAAAAACGGCACCTTGGCTTCGCCGGCTATAGCCTTGGCCAGAAGCGTCTTACCGGTGCCCGGCGAGCCGACCATGAGCACACCGCGGGGGATCTTGCCGCCCAGGCGCTGGAACTTACCCGGGTCGCGGAGGAATTCGACCAGCTCGGACACCTCCTCCTTGGCCTCGTCGCAACCGGCGACGTCGGCGAAGGTGATCTTGATCTGGTCTTCACTCATCATGCGCGCACGGCTCTTGCCGAACGACATGGCGCCGCGGCCACCGCCGGCACCCTGCATCTGGCGCAGGAAAAAGATCCAGATGCCGATCAACAGCAGCATGGGGAACCAGCTGATGAAGATCTGCATGAGCAACGACTGGCCTTCCGGCGGCGTGCCCTGGATCTCGACGTTGTTCTCGAGCAGTGCCCCGATCATCGCGCGATTGTCGGTTTCGGGGCTGTAGGTCGTGAACGACTGCCCACTGGCCGTCTGGCCTTCGATCTTGCGGCCGGACGCGTCGATCTTCACCTTCGCGACCATCCCGTTCCCCACCTCATCGAGGAAACGCGAATACTCCATCGACGTGGGCGCAACGGAAGGTGGGCCGAAGCTGTTGAAGACCGACATCAGCACGACGGCGATGACGACCCACAGCAGAATGTTTTTCACCATGTCGTTCAAGGCAGATACCTCACAAACCTACAGTCACGGCATGACCATCCACACCGCGAGTCGTTGACCGTACTACAACCTATAGTTCCTCGCCAGAAGGTAGAGTTCTGGACTCCGCCCTCTCGAGGCCTTGGGTTTGCGGGTCGCCACCTTGGCAAACGCACCCTTCAACGTGGCAAACACCGCGTCGAAGCCTTCCCCTTGAAATGCCTTGGCCAGGAAGTCGCCGCCCGGCGCGAGCTGCGCCAGTGCAAATTCGACGGCCAGTTCCACAAGATACATGGCTCGCGGCTGGTCGACGGCCTTCACACCCGAGGAGTTGGGGGCCATATCGGATAAAACAAGGTCGATCTTACGACCTCCGAGCAAGGCGACCAGTTCACCCAGCACGGCCTCGTCGCGAAAATCGCCGGTGAGAAGGGTAACGCCCGGCACCGGCTCCATGGGCAGAATATCCATCGCGATGACCATGCCTTTGGGCCCGACGATGGGCGCGGCATACTGCGTCCACCCGCCGGGGGCCGCACCCAGATCCACCACGACCATGCCGGGGCGGAGCAAGCGCTCTTTCTCGTTGAGCTCCTGGAGTTTGTAGACCGCACGCGAGCGATAGCCCTCGCGCTGGGCGCGCTTGACGAACTCGTCATTGAAGTGCTCCTTGAGCCAGCGCTGGCTGCTGTGGCTGCGGCTCATCTCCGCCTCCGGACGCACACCGCCCATGCTATGCTCGCGCCCATTTTTCGGAGTCTCACATGCTGAGCCACGCGCAGAAGAAACACTTGAAGGGACTGGCGCACCATTTGCAGCCGGTCATCATCGTGGGCGACAAGGGTATCACCGAGCCGCTGCTGACGGAGTTCCGTAATGCGCTGGATCATCATGAGTTGCTGAAGGTGCGGATCAATGCGGCCGACCGCGACGAGCGGGCGCGTATGGTCGAGGCACTCATAGCCGCGGGCGGCGCCGAATTGGTACAGCGCATCGGCCATGTCGCCACGCTGTGGCGGCGCAATCCTGAGCGCCCGCGCGTGGAGCTGCCCAAGAATTGACCGCCGGAGGCGCGATGGGCCACCGACGCCGCGCCATCGCGTTGAAGTGGTGCCCAGGACCGGAATCGAACCGGTACGGCCCAAAGGCCGACAGATTTTAAGTCTGTTGCGTCTACCAATTCCGCCACCTGGGCACTGATAGCGAATCACGTCCGTCCTGCCATGCACCCATCACGGACGGCTGGGCAGAATATCCCCGGGCCATCCGCGTGTAAACGATGAGTGAACGATCTACGGGGCACACCCCGGGGCGGACGGTGTCCGCGGGAAAGGGATGGAGGCTAGGGTCGGAATCGAACCGGCGTCCACGGCTTTGCAGGCCGCTGCATGACCACTCTGCCACCTAGCCCCGGTGACGGAGGCTACCCGGCACACAGGCCCGGCATACTCCCAAAACACCATAAAAAAACCTCGAACAGGTCGAGGTTTTGGAAAACTGGAGCGGGAAACGAGACTCGAACTCGCGACCCCAACCTTGGCAAGGTTGTGCT